>CAXHYW010000256.1:0-5704 GCA_964021475.1 uncultured Desulfobacteraceae bacterium
ACCATTTTGTGGGAAGATGTTGTGGCAGCTGCTAAATTTTATGAAACCCGTTCCAACGCCTCTAATCTGGTGGCCTTCTACCCGGCCCGGGTGCTGATGCAGGATTTCACAGGAGTTCCGGCTGTGGTGGATTTTGCCGCCATGCGGGATGCGGTGCAAAAAGCGGGTCTTGATCCAAAGGGAATAAACCCCCTGGTACCTGTGGATCTGGTCATTGACCATTCCATCCAGGTGGATCATTTTAAGGAAAAAAATGCCTTTTTCCTCAATGCGAAAAAAGAGTATGAAAGAAACACGGAACGATACAAATTGTTGAAATGGGCCCAGAAAAGCTTTGACAACTTCAGGGTGGTGCCACCGGAATCGGGTATCTGTCACCAGATCAATCTTGAGTACCTGGCAACCGTGGTGGCGACAAAACAAACACCGGAAGGAATCCTGGCCTTTCCCGATACCCTTGTAGGAACCGATTCCCACACCACCATGATCAATGCCCTGGGAGTACTTGGCTGGGGCGTCGGCGGAATTGAAGCAGAAGCCGTCATGTTAGGGCAACCCTATTACATGAACCTGCCGGAAATCGTCGGAGTTAATTTTGTGGGCAAACCCAAAAAACAGATTACCTCCACCGATATTGCCCTGTATGTGACCAATATCCTGCGAAATGAAAATGTGGTAGAAAAAATTGTGGAGTATACCGGTGAAGGGCTGAAAAATCTGACCCTCACCGACCGGGCCACCATCTCCAACATGTCCCCGGAATATGGTGCCACAGCAGGTTTTTTCCCCGTGGACACCCAGACCCTTGATTATCTGGTCAAAACCAATCGATCGGAGACCGCCGCCCTGGTGGAAGCCTACACCAAAACCTGCGGGATGTTCAATTCCCATGACAACATCCCTAATTTTACGAAAATAATTGAGGTGGACCTGTCTGCCATGGAAACTTCCATTGCAGGACCCAGCCGTCCCCAGGACAGGATTCCCTTGTCCGGCGTAAAACAAAAAGTCACCGCCATCTATGACCTTGGCAACCGCAAAGATATCCAGATCACCCCAAAGGAAACAACCCCGAAGGCACCTGCCCTGACCAACGGCAGCGTGGTCATTGCCGCCATCACCTCCTGCACCAACACCTCAAATCCCTATACCATGATCGGGGCGGGGCTCGTGGCCAAAAAAGCAGTTGAACAGGGCCTTTCCATCCCCTGGTATGTGAAGACCTCCTTATCGCCGGGTTCCCGGGTGGTTTTAGATTATCTCAATGGATCCGGGCTCATGGAATATTTTGAAGCTTTGAATTTTAACAACACCGGATTCGGATGCATGACCTGTATCGGCAACTCCGGTCCCCTGGATCCTTTTATTGAGGAAGCCATTAAAACAAACGGGTTGGATGTCACCTCGGTATTGTCGGGAAACAGAAATTTTGAAGCCAGAATCCACCAGGAGGTCAAAGGCAATTTTCTCATGTCCCCGCTTTTGGTGGTTCTCTATGCCATCGCCGGAAGGATCGATATCGATTTTGAGACAGAACCCCTTGGCCTCTCCAAGGAAAACACCCCGGTGTTCATGAAAGATATCTGGCCGGATCCCCAGGAGATCAATCAATTTGTTCAAACCTATGTAAAGGAACGGTTTTTCAAAGAGCAGTACGCCCATATTTTCAAAGGCGACAAACTCTGGCAGGAGTTGGACGTTCCGGAAGGGACCACCTTCAACTTTGATAAGGATTCCACTTATATTCGCAACCCTCCCTTTTTCAAAGATTTTTCCCGGACAGCCCCCCCCCTTTCCGACCTTAAGGGGGCCAAGGCCTTGTTGGTATTGGGCGATTCCGTGACAACGGATCACATCTCCCCGGCAGGAGCCATTCCGGTGGACTATCCGGCTGGCAAATACCTGACGGACAACGGTGTAAAACCCTGGGAATTTAATTCCTACGGGTCGAGAAGGGGAAACCATGAAGTGATGATGCGGGGCACCTTTGCCAATATCCGTATCAAAAATCACCTGGCCAGCAAAACCGGCGGGTTTAGCGTGAAATTTCCGGAAAATCAGGAAGGGTATGTTTACGATATCGCCCAAAAGTACCAGGCAGAAAATACCGAATTAGTAGTCTTTGGCGGCAAGGAGTATGGTACGGGCTCCTCCCGGGACTGGGCGGCCAAGGGCACCTGTCTTCTCGGCGCCCGGGTGGTCATTGCCGAATCCTTTGAAAGGATCCACCGATCCAATCTGGTGGGAATGGGGGTTTTACCCCTGGTTTTCCAGGAAGGGGATACCTTTGAGGGATTTGGCCTTGTGGGAGATGAAACCTTTGAAATCACCGGATTAAATGAAATCAAACCCAACTCACCGTTAACCGTGACAGCCACCAAGGATAAGAAAATAACTTCGTTCCAGGTGATTGTGAAACTCAACACAAATATTGAAATAGAATACATTAAAAACAAAGGGATCCTGCACTATGTGCTTCGAAATATGATCTCTGCCAAATCTTAAGGTTTGTTTCAGATGAAATGACATTGTCTATCATCAACTAACTTTCAGCGAATGGAAATAATTCATTTTCATTCGCTGAAGTTAGTCATGGAGAAAGTTTTCATGGTTCGTAGATGATGTTGGGAGTGGGAATATTAACATGCCTGAAAAGGCACTCGCATAAAAAGCCCACCTCAAATAGGCTAAAATAAACTTAACTGTTTTCCACCCATGATTTCGGTGACACTAAGGTCAAAAAACAGGAGAACGGCATCTGCGATTGGTTTGAGCTGTTTTTCGATATAATGGTTGTAATCCAGATCATGATGGGGCAGTTCCGTAGGGATTGGCCCTCTCAGGGTCATGACATAGGAAATTTCTTTTGGATTCTCAAGCTTGCCCCTCAGAAGGCGGGCGGCTTTTACGTGGGGAGGGACCATCTTGACATAGTCAGCAGCTGGCTTTGTCAGCCGTTTTCTATAGATCAGGTCCTGGTCATGGTGATGCTTTTTCAGATCATTGATTTTCTGCCGTATCCATGGGGCCACTTCCTGATCATGAAAGACCCGGTGAAACAAATCATATTGGAATTGCCTGGCAAAGCGGGTCCAGTCCGACCGGACAAACTCCAGGCCCGTAAAAACCAGCTCTTGTGTTTCGCCTTTTTTCACGAGCCCAGCGTATCTTTTCTTCGCACTTTCTCCTCCACCTCTCAGGGCCGGAAGAAAAAAGCGGGTGAATAGTTTTTCAAATTCAATCTCCAGGTGAGATTCGAGATTAAATTTGCTTTGTATGGTCTGTGTCACAAAGGTATTGATACTTTCGGCAATCTGTCTGACCGATAGTTCGCTATTTTTAAATTCGGTTTTCTTTAATTGCACGAACACTGAATCCGTGTCTCCATAAAGGACCGTGTATCCGTTTTGTTCCAGAAAACCCCGGGTGATTTTGAGTAGCCATCGTCCAGATCCAGTTATGGACCTGGACAATTGGGGATTGTAAAATCGACTTCTGGTGGTTCCCATGACGCCGTAGAAGCTGTTCATTAAAATTTTGATGGCTTGGGATAGATGAAAATCGTTTTCTTTTTTAGCCTTATCACGGCTTTCCATGAGTGTAGTAATGAATTCGGGCAGCACATGGACGTCCCTTGAAAAGGTGGTCTCAACTGGCGTACTCAAGGGATGAATATTGGCTTTGAGCCGGGACAAAGGATCGATTTTAAAAGTTCGGATAATGGAAGGATACAGGCTTTTGAAGTCAAATACGGCAATCTGCTCAAAAAATCCCGGTGATTTGGTAAATACCCATCCTCCGGGCGCATGTCCAATATCTTTAATATCCCTGACATTGGGAGTCACAAGGCCGTTTCGATGCATCCTGGGGAGCATGAAATGATCAAAGGCAGCCACCGATCTACCGACCTGGTCCATGGGCAAGCCGCTGAGCTGGGCCCGTTTGCAGGTCAGATCAATCAGACCGGTTTTTTTGAAAATTTCCCATACAAGGGTGCAATCCAACAGGTTGTACCGGGCCAATCCTTTTTTGTCTTCCCTGAATCTTCTTTCAATCTCCTTTACCTTATCCTGACTCTGGCCAATATCTTTTCCTTTGCCCAGTAACTCCGACGCTACGGTTTCCAGGCGAAAATTTTCAAAGGAATAAAAAGCGGCTCTCAAAGAAGGGGGTCCGTCAATGACAATTCTTCCAAAGATATCCACACTGAACGAACCTTTTCTTATTTCCCGGATTTCAGGCGTGCGCATGTTACGGCCAAGGCTAAATGGAATCCCATGTTCTCGGTATTTTTTTTCAAGGAACATCAGGTCAAACCCGATCACGTGCCAGCCGATCATTATATCAGGATCCAAGGTGTTCATGATATCAAGAAACCCCCTAAGCAGATCTCTTTCACCTGGCAAACGGATCATCCATCCTGTATCGGTTAAGGGTTCTGGATTAACACCGGACAATCCTATGTTCAGAGGTAAACGAGGTGCGGGTGAACTAAATTCTATTGGAGAATCATCCAGTATCAAGACAATTCCGATAGCGGTGATTTGGGATTTATCCTTCGTTTCCCGACCTTCAAAGTGGCAAGCAATAGAATACAATTCACCCTTTTGTCCGGTTTCGATATCCAGAGAAAGAACTGAAAATCGGGTCTGAAAATCGGTTGGATAAAGTACAGGATCCAAAAATCGAAGCATGCCTGCCTGGAGTTGGCAGGAACCTTTAATCTCTATATTTCCATTGATAAATCGTTCCATCAGGAAACGATCTTCAGGGCGGATATCTGCCTCAAACGTTTTGATACCCTTGTCCCATAATTGTTTCCGGACTCTGTATAATTGGATCTGATTTCTAAAGTAGAGAGCATCGACAGGCGTCCCGTCAAAAGAGGTCAAATCAACACTCCGGCGTTCATGAAAGGAGATATGGTTTGGCAGCTCGACATTGTGTTCGATGAAGAACAGGGGCCGATCTCGGGTGATGGTGATTTCAAAGGGCCCCTGATCACTGATTCCGGTGTAATTTAGAAGATGTCGCCCCCTGTTGTCCTGTTGTTCTCGTGTGAGAATGTAACCCTTGTATCCTTTCATAAGGGATCCATATCAATTCAATAGGAAAAAGACAAATTTAAGCAATAGGAATCAAATCTACGTTCACCGATAATTATCTCTGTCAAAAGTATTGAAGACAAAGAATGGTTCACTGATATAAAGCTAAACTTTATTTAACCCAGATTTTGGTGAATCCAGATACAAGCATTTTGATTTTTTGATCTGTTGGAATACGAGATTTTTTTTAGACCAGCAACTTTTCACTTGACCGTCAAAAGGATTGTTGGGTATATGTGTACGATTTTCAACAACCCTAAAATTTATGGAATAGCATCGTGGGCTTACAAACATTTATCAACTTTTATTTAAAGATTTTTTTTATTCTTACCCCGTTCTTTGTGCTTTCTGCATTTCTCTCCCTTACCCGAGAATTTCAAGATTTAGAAAAAAAGCAGATCGCCATCAAGGTGACGATTGCGGTAATGGTCAGTTCGTTTGTGATCTATCTATTTGGAAAACATATTTTTGACTTGTTCGGAATCACATTAGATGCTTTCAGGATTGGGGCTGGCACCATTTTATTTCTTTCTGCTCTATCCATCACGGTTTTTTTAAGCGGCATAAGCAATTTGTGCCGAATCAAATGAGCCTCGGCA
>CAXHYW010000257.1:0-5702 GCA_964021475.1 uncultured Desulfobacteraceae bacterium
GGCTGTCCTTTTTTCGAACAGGACGGCGTTAAAACAATTAAGGGGAACAATATATGAGTTTTCAAGCCAAGCTTTCCTCCGGGGATTTTGTCGTACTCGCTGAAATGAACACCCCCAAGGGAATCGATATATCTGATCTGATTACCAACGTAAGATATTTAAAATCAAGAATCGATGCCATCGCAATTCCAGACATGGACAACGGCGTCATGCACATGAGTGCATTGGGCGGCGGGGCGCTTATGCGTCAACAGGGGGTTGAACCTCTCATCCATGTGTATGGTAGAGATCGTAACCGAATGGCACTACAGGGAGATCTTCTGGCTGCCCATGTGCTGGGTATTCATAACCTTCTGGTGGTCCAGGGCGAGGATATGGTCAATGGGGATCACCAGGATGCAACGGTGGTCAATGACCTGGATGAAACCGGATTGCTACAGATGATAGGTTCCCTGACCCAGGGCACGGACATGGCCGGGTTTGAACTCAATGGGACCCCTAAGTTTACCGTAGGGTGCGCCATTGCACCCATCGCCGACGATGCACAGCTCAAACGAGAAGTTGCAGCCGCACAGAAAAAAATCGATGCGGGTGCCCAGTATATTATGCTCCCACCGGTATTTGATACCGCCTTTTGCATCCAGATGATTGATGCATTCAAATCTTTAAATGTTCCGGTGATCGCCTCTGTTTTCTTGTTGAAAAACGTGGGTATGGCCCGTTACATTTCCATCAATGATCCCAATTCCCGACTTTCAGAGGATATTATTCGTCGCATTCGCAAATCAAAAGACCGCGAGAATGAATGTATTGCTATTGCCGGTGAGATGATCCGTTCTCTTACGGATGTCGCCCAGGGAATAAAGATTTCAGCTCTTGGTTGGGAAGACCGGTTGCCGGCCATCCTGGATAGTGCCGGTCTTTAGGAAATTAAATTAACCAACTTTCCGTTTGCTATTTGTATGGGGTCATACAGGTGACGGATATCCATAATTAAATTATAGGTTATATATGCAAAGTCTTAATATTAAAGAGGATAAGCTATCAGGCAACGATCGCGTGCTTGTTATCGGCGGCGGTGTCGGCGGGATCCGGGCAGCACTGGATCTAGCCGAATCCCGGCGCGATGTACTGCTCATAGATAAATCGTATAGTATTGGCGGTTTAATGACACAGTTAGACCGTACCTTTCCCACAAATAATTGTGATCTGTGTACCGTGGCTCCAGATTTATCTGCCAGCGGCAGAGATCGTTATTTGGAAATAAAACCCATGACCCGGGTTGAAAAACTTACAGGGGTTGCAGGAGATTTCACGGCAACCCTGGTCACAGAGCCACGCTTTATAGACATTGATAAATGTACGGGTTGCGGGGAGTGTGTTCAAAAATTTCCAAAGGCGGTCCGATTTACGCCTGGCCTTGATCCAAGAGCACCTACCTGCATGAGATATCCCCAGGCAACGCCCTTTGCATTTTCCATCGACATGGACAAGGTAGAGGATATTACGCAACTTCAAAAAGTTTGCAAGGCCAACGCCATTCTTTCCGAGGATAAAGCAACCCAAACTGATATCAAAGTGGGGGCCGTGGTCTTAAGTGTGGGCGCTGATCTTTTTGACCCTGCTGTTCTGGACAATTATGGCGGCGGGAAGTATTCAAATGTAGTGACCGGTCTTGAGTATGAACGGATCATGTCAGCTTCCGGTCCTTTCCAGGGAAGCCTTGCCCGGGTGTCGGATCGTAAACAGCCGAAAAAAATTGCCTGGATACAATGTGTGGGCTCCCGAGGCATTAACAAGGGAGATGTGTCCTATTGCTCAGGGGTTTGTTGTATGTATGCCCTGAAAGAGGCCATGGTTACCAAGGAACGCTTTGAGGAAGAGATTGAAACCACCATTTTCTATATGGACATGCGGACTTATGGAAAAGATTATGAACGCTATTTCAACCGGGCCAAGGACGAATACAATGTCCGAATGATCAGATCCCGGCCCCATTCCATTGTTGAAAATTCAAACACTCAGGATCTATCTATCACCTATGCCCTGGAGGATGAAGCCTTACAGACAACTGAAGAATTTGATATGGTGGTTCTTTCAACGGGATTCAGGGTAGGCGATACCACAATTGAACTTGCTTCCAAGCTGGGAATAGAATTAAACGAACATAATTTTGCCAAAACCGATCATTTTAACTCTGTTAAAACTTCCCGGCCCGGCGTTTATGTCTGCGGTGTTTATGAAAGTCCCAAGGATATTCCGGAAACCATGGTCCAGGCCAGTGCCGCAGCGTCCATGGCATCTGCCGATCTGCCTATCATTCTGGCAGAAGATCAACTTGATGATCTTTTCCCGCCTGAACGGGACGTGTCAGAAGAAGCCGTAAAAATCGGTGTGTTTGTCTGTGATTGCGGGGTTGATATCGGTGGGGTGGTAAATGTCGACAAGGTACTTGATTACGCTAGGACAAATCCCGATGTGGCCGTTGCAAAGGCTGTGGGTCACGGTTGCTCCGCTGACTCCATGGCCCAGATTGAATCTTTGATTATAGAACATAAGCTTAACCGGGTGGTCATTGGGGGTTGTTCCCCAAGAACCCATGAAAGTAAGTTCCAGGATCTTTTAAGACGGGTGGGACTGAACCGGTATCTGGTGGAAATCGTCAATCTGCGGGACCAGAATACCTGGGCCCATCGCGGACAGCCAGAACAAGCCCAGGAAAAATCCTATAAACTGCTCCAGATTGGTATCAGCGGTGTCCGGAAAAGCCGACCCCTCATGGACAATACCCTGCCCATGAGCCAGAATGCATTGGTCGTCGGGGGCGGTGTTACCGGCATGACGTCCGCTTTGAAGTTGGCAGAACAAGGCATCCGAACTTATTTGATTGAAAGGGCACCCGCCCTTGGGGGGCTTGCCCAGTCCATCAGTAAAACCATTGAAGGCGATGATGTGGGCGCTTTTATTACGCATCTGGTTGAACGGGTCACGGCCCATGATAACATCCATGTGATGACACGCTCCATTATTGTGGATCATAGCGGGATGCCGGGATTGTTTAAGACCGGTATTCAGACAGGGCTGCGCATGAATTATATGCAGATTGACCACGGAGTTACAATCCTGGCCACCGGCGCTCTTGCCAACCGACCCAAGGAATACGGTCTGGGAAGTTTAAAGGGGGTTGTAACCCAACTGGAACTGGATTCCATCCTGGAAAGTGACAGTGAAAAAATAGCCGCCATGGAACAGGTGGTCATGATTCAATGTGTGGGATCAAGGGACGAAAATAATCCCAATTGCTCCCGGATCTGCTGCCAGGCCGCCATTAAAAATGCCCTTCGGATTAAACAGATCAATCCTGAAACCGAAGTATTTGTTTTGTACCGGGATATGAGAACCTACGGATTCCAGGAAGATTATTATAGAAAAGCCCGGGATCTCGGGGTGAAGTTTATCCGGTTTTCATTGAACACAAAACCCGAAGTAAGACAAGAAGATGGCAAACTTTATGTCAGTGTTCATGACTTTATTCTAGGGCAGAAAATTGAGATAGAGGCTGATTGTCTGGCCTTAAGTACCGGTATTATAGCCGATGATGAAACCACAGAAGATCTTGCCATGATCTTCCATCTGCCAAGAACCGTGGACCATTATTTCATGGAAGATCATGTGAAATTACGGCCCGTTGACATGGCGGTCAGGGGATTTTACATTGCCGGCACCACCCATTCCCCCAAGACCATACGGGAAAGTATTACCCAGGCCCTGGCTGCTGCCGGGCGTGCCCAGACCCTTTTGTCTAAAAAGGAAATCAATCTGGGAGCGGCTGTCGCAAAGGTGGACGGTAATAAATGTGCCTCATGCCTTATCTGTGTAAGGGCATGCCCCTTTGATATTCCCTTTATCAATGCCGATGGGTATTCACAGATAGATCCTGATAAGTGCCAAGGGTGCGGTATCTGTGCGGCGGACTGTCCGGCCAAAGCGATTCAGCTAATGGCCTATGAAGATGATCAGATTTTAGCAAAATTAGATGGTTTATTTGAGAGGGTTAACTAATGGAAAACTTTGAACCGGAAATTGTTGCATTTTGTTGTCACTATTGTGCATACACTGCAGCAGATATGGCCGGAAGCAAAAGAATATCATATCCGTCCAATGTAAAAATCATCCGGGTGCCCTGCACGGGTAAGGTGGATGCGATCCATATGATGAAAGCCCTTGAAAAAGGGGCTGATGGCGTTTACGTAGCAGGATGCCTTGAGGGTGACTGTCATTTTAAAACCGGCAATACCCGGGCCAGCCACCGTGTGAATCAGGTCCAGAAAATTTTAGAAGACCTGGGATGGGAGAAGGAGAGGGTGGCCATGATCAATATGTCCGCTGGAATGGGAGAACGATTTGCCAAGACGGCCCTTGAATTTACCGAAAAAATTAGAAATCTGGGCCCAAGTCCCGTAAAACAAACCAAAACCCAGGCTGTCAGTTAAATATAAAATATTTGGAGAGAAAAAATGATAACAGCAGAACAAAAACCAATGCAGGAAATCATCCAGTATCTTGAGCCCTACAGCAAGATTCTTCTGGTGGGGTGTAATGAGTGTGTCACTGTCTGTGCGGCCGGTGGGAGAAAAGAGGTGGGATTATTGGCGTCTGCCCTTCATCTGAACAGTCTCAAACAGGGCAAGACCATTGATATAAAAGAGATCACCCTTGAAAGACAATGTGATCCCGAATATGTTGAGGAATTGAATTCCTATATTGATAACGCCGATGCGGTTTTGTCCATGGCCTGCGGGTGTGGGGTTCAGACCATTTCCGAACGCTACAAAGAAGCCCATGTTTATCCTGCGGTTAATACCAAATTCATGGGAGCGTCTCTTAGCCAGGGGGTGTGGGCGGAAAGATGCCAGGGATGCGGCGATTGCATGTTGGGAATCACCGCCGGGATCTGCCCGGTTTCCCGATGTTCCAAAAGCTTGTTGAACGGACCCTGTGGCGGGACTTCCAATGGTCAATGTGAAATAGGCCCGGAAACTGACTGTGCCTGGAGATTGATCTGGGAGCGCCTCAAGGCGCTGGGCATCCAGGATCGTTATGAAGAATTGGTAGACGCAAAGGACTGGAGACCTGCCGGTGGTGCCGGACCCAGAAAAATTATCAGAGAGGATTTGGCATTATGAAAACGACAAGCAGATTGGAACGAGTATTGGCATCTGGAGCAATGGCAGTCACCTCCGAGGTGGGACCCCCACGGGGTGTCGATGTTGAAATCGTAAAAACCAAAGCAAATATGATTAAAGACCATGTGGATGGGATTAATGTCACGGACAACCAGACCGCAATGGTTAGAATGTCTTCCATGGCTGCCGGAATTATCATCAAACAGATGGGCCTTGATCCCATTATTCAGATGGTCACACGCGATCGAAACCGTCTGGCCATGCAGAGTGAAGTGATTGGTGCCGCAGCCTTTGGCATCGATACCATGCTGTGTCTTTCCGGGGATCATCCCAAATTTGGGGACCACCCCGAGGCCAAGGGTGTCTATGATATTGATTCGGTTCAGTTGATCCAATGCGTCGCAAAAATGCGGGATGAAGGAAAGTTCCAGGGCGGAGCAGAAATGAAAGGAAATCCAAAGATGTTCATCGGTGCGGCTGCCAACCCCTTTGCCGATCCCTTTGAGCTTCGCGTCA
>CAXHYW010000258.1:0-5693 GCA_964021475.1 uncultured Desulfobacteraceae bacterium
GACCTCCAGAATGTTTTTAATCTCCAATAAAATTTACAGCAAGCTTTTTTAATTTGGTTTCAGGCTATCCCATATAATTTAATTTTAAATCTGAGGATGACAAATTTCCCATACCAGATATGGTATTTTAAAAATATTTAAAAAGCCCTGACTGGTGAAAGAAGCGCTTAGTAAGCTGGGGAATTTGGCCCCTGTTTGATAATATCATCATTGAACACCAAAAACGATTAATTAATCTTTACCGTATTATTGAACAATGGTAGGGTCGCTACAATATCTAAATTGTTTCATTGGGATAACATCGAAAATCTATCAGTATACCGATAACCTGGTCCGTACGGTGAAAGGATGTGACGAGGAGTTGTGACCCGGCTAAAAAGAAAAATTCTATGCTTTTAGGTGTAGACTGAGTAGATGTCATGATCGCTTACGATTAGCCTGGTGGTAGGGAATGCCGATACGAGCCTACAATTCAAGTTTTCCGGAAAAACTGTGTTTCAATGGAGCTGATTACCAGGGCCCCACGGAGCTTTTTCATTCCGTGAGACCGCCCCCCAAGGTGGCCCTCAATACGTTTAGGAACAGACTTTCGAAGTGGAACCAGTCTGGTCTGCTGGATGAGGCGGTCATTCATGATTCATTGTACCTGACTGTGGAAGAATATCAGCAAAAGTACAGGGTTCGGAAAACATTGGTGGATGTTGGTTGTAGGCAGATCGATCTTCTCGAATATTTCCAGAACAATTCCACAAGGGCGACGATTTCATACCGGACCTTCTGGCAGAGACTGAAGCGATTCATCAAATCTAATGCTGTGGATGAAACCTTGTTAGAGGACGCTCTTACTTTTTCAAGTTCAGACTGGATTTCGTTTTACGGCGGTGGCAGGCATAGAAGTTTTAATTATAAAGGTGACCTTTTTCCGGACTATTTTGGAAAAAAATTCCATGGCTTCTCGGCATTTTTGAAGACGGTAGGTAGATATGCTGACAAAGACGTTGTCTGGAGCAGACTAAAGGCAGGGTGGGATATCGATTCCGCTTTGTCCATACCGGTTGACGTCGGTACTGAACGGACAGGCCGTATATACAAGATTACCAGATTGGAAACAGGCCAGATCTACGTCGGATTGACGAGGTCCACCATTGAACAGCGATGGAGTTTTCAAGTAAGAAATGCGCTGAATGGTGCAAAAACGAAGCTATCCAAGGCGATCAGAAAAGATAGTCCTTCGGGGTTCTCGATAGAGATCATAGAAGACGATATCAGAGAATCGACTACCCTGGGTGAGCGTGAGATATACTGGGTCAATGAGTTAAATACCCTGGGACCCCAAGGGCTGAATATGGCAAAGCCAGGCAACGTAGGCGGAGCAAAGGGAGTACAATTTGAATGGGGAGGTAGAACCTTTAGCTCCATCACGGAGGCAGCATATGTTTTAGGAAAGGAGAGGAATCTGCCACCGTATGTCGTGGAAAGTCGTTTGCGTAGTGGAGATCCTCTACCGTCGAAATCTCGAAGGCACAGCAAACACAAGGATGCCGGTTCAAATCTTTTTAGAAGGTGGCTGGCCTTAAAGAAAAGATACCCCAGCGAAGTGGAGCCTGAGTGGTCCGACAGTTTCGATGAATTCAAGGCTGATGTGTTCCCTTCATTGCGGCAAGAACTTCGATTAACCCGGATTGACAATTCGAAACCTTGGGGGCCTAGCAACTGGAAATGGGTAACCCCTACTGAAATGGTTGAAAAGACCCATGGCAAATCAATTGTCGTTAAGGAAACCGAATTCCCTTCCCTTCAGGCAGTGGCGAAGGCATTCGGCATTGGATACTCAACGTTGAAAGACAGGATTAATAGGCAAGGCTTAACCCCAGAGCAGGCCGTTAGTGGACCATTGGCTGCAACATCACGCAAAAAAATAGAGGTAGAGGGCAAGATATTCCGTTCCAAGCGCCAGGCCATCCTGTATATTTCCGAGAAATACAATTTAACCGAAGGCCAGGCCAAATATCGTTTAGAAAAAGGTGGTTTTGGCAGTTTGGTATAGGCATTTAGGGAAGATTCATTTTGGGATAAGGTGTTCAATATGTTTATAATCGCTCAGAATGAAGCCGTATTTTGGGGCGTTTACTGGCATTTGAAAGACTCAGCCAAAACAAATTAAAGGTACCCCTACATATGTTATATGGCCTTTTTTCATTCTTGAAATTTCAATTCAGCTTTATAAGCCTGTGGTGGTGTTGCCGGTCATATTTCTGCATTCAACGATATAATATATATAAAACACAGCAGCATTAACATTCCCAATGGATGACAATTTGATTATCAAAAAAATATTTAATGCTTGACTTCTAATCGGCATTCGTTTATTTTGTACGGATTGTGCCATATTGTATTGGCACATAGGTTTCCCTCCCAAGGTGTATATTCCCGACAATAAAAGCGGTGTTTCCCCCAAAGTTAGAAACTTGTATTTTTTTATTTTTTTTAGGAGATTGCCAACATGGCGAACGGTATCGTAAAATGGTTTAACGACTCAAAAGGTTTTGGATTTATTGAACAACAAGACGGTGGAAAAGATGTGTTTGTACATCATTCAGGCATTAATACCACCGGTTTCAAATCCCTCAATGAAGGTGACAGTGTTACATTCGACATTGAAGAAGGCCAGAAAGGTCCTGCAGCAACAAATGTAACCGTAGTTTAGTAAACCGTTTTATTTGTTTTAAAATAAAGTCATCTTGATGACTTGAAAAATAAAAGACCCTGAACAGGATATCGTTCGGGGTCTTTTTATTTCTACGAAAGGCACTCATCATTTTCGCAGAGATTGATGTGGATAAAAAACACTAAAAGCCAAATAGAGAATTTTATATCTATGAAAATGTGTAAAGAATGCGCTGAATGTTGTAAAAATTATCCTTTAATAAGATTATCTAAAAATGAAATCAATTCATTAGAACTATTTACAGGATTGCATTTTGGTATACCCATAAACTCAAAAGGTATAGCATATGAAGGATATCTTTTGCAGTTTAAAGAAAATGGAGATTGTTTTTTCTTAAATGAGAATAATGGCAATTATTCTTGTGATGTGTATGAAGTGCGGCCAGAAATTTGCAAAAAATATCCATCAAACCTCAGACAACAAGAAGCCTGCGTCTTAAATAGGGAAAAATTATTTTCCTGAATTTAAACAAAAATTATTAATAGATTTTAAGGGTCTGTTCAATAGTATTTGCAGTTAACCGTTAGGTTAAAGGTCAAAATCGGCAGTTAAAGATTATTATCCAATCCTATATTTCCCCGGGTCTGAAATTGTACAAGATACCATTTGCTTTCTTAACGATTTTAAATAGAAAATATCATTGTTGGGAATGGCATTTCAAAGACTCAGTCAATACAAATCGAAGGCACCCCCACATATAGTATATGCCTGTTTTTCAACTTTGAAATTTCACTTCCAATATATAAGCCAGAGACTCCACTACAGGCCATTTCCCCCTGGTCCTACACAAAAAGATATCAATGTATAAAAATGCTTATTGGATATTTTCCAGATAAACGCTTACCTCTGAAGAGGGAAGGATTTCAAAAACAAGCGCTTCGCCTGAAATTGCAGTAGCCCCTTTCAAGACGGTTTTTAAAGAAACCAGTTTGCAAAATTCTTTATCAGCGTTGTTAATACAGCAGACATTGATTTGCCGAGGAAGATTTGATGGCTGTGACGATCTCCCAAATATCTGTGACGCCCCATTGGGAACTGGTGAAATTGATCCCATTCTAATAGAGCCGGTGTCACGATTTCTGTTTTCGCTCAAGGAGACCTCTTTCAGATATTCATTGGAGTTGTTGCGGATAATAATGATTGTTGGTTCACTCTTTTGGGATATAGGAATGCTTTCACAGCCAAGTGTGCATATAATAAGACAAAAACAAATGATTAAAAATACTGGTAACAAATTTCTGATTCTGGCACCTCATGTTCTGTCATTGGACGAATATAACTGTTTTTTTATTGGTGTTTAGCATTCCCCCACTAATTTCAATTTGCCGGATAATCAACCCTTTCCTTCAATTCCTTCCCACACTTGAAAAAGGGCAATTTCTTGGCAGTGATCTGAACCTTTTCCCCTGTTTTGGGGTTCCTGCCTGTGTAGGGTGCGTAATCTTTGATAAAAAAGGAACACAGTCTCCTAATTTCAACTCTTTCACCATTAATAAAGGATTTGGCCATTTCCCCAAAAAATATTTCAACGATCTTGGAGGCTTCATCTCTGGTCACGTGGCCTTTCTTTTTAAGTTCCCGAATCAGTTCAAGTTTGTTCAATGTTTCTTCCCTCAATCACAATGTGGTTTGCTAAAGAATAACATTTACCTGCTTGGGCAAGATATTTCAAGGTTAAAGGGCTTAATCCAAGGATAAACCAGACTCAAGTATTATTATCCAAAGGTGAAGTGTTCAGCGGTCGGAATTGTCATGGATACCAAAAGAATACATCACCGGAAATCTGGATTAATGTTGATGCCAATCATGCAGATATCTTTGATTCTTGAGATCCCGAAAAAGGTCAGATCGAATCAGGCTTATTCTATTATGGCATAGAAAAATATTTTAATGCTCCGGTATGCAGTTTTAAACCGGTAACGGTTATTTGCTTTATATCCGGTTTTTTTAATACCAGTGAAGGATGTGCATTGGAAAATCTTTTGCGGTTTTTGTATATGACGTCAAGAATCTTATATGCCGTTTCTTCATCAAGAATTTGTGAAGTAACAAGGTAAGTTTGTGTGGCAAATGTGGTGATGTCTGTCATCTGTGAAGGATAGGTACCGGATGGAATGACAAATTTAGAAAAGGCGGGGTGCCGGGTTATCAGGTTTTCAATATCCTTATCATTCATGTTAACTATTTTTGCATTACACAGACTGAACAACTGCTTTAATGATGAGTCAGGATGTACCCCAATATGAATCATGGCATCTATCGTGCCGTGGCAAAATGCCATGGAGTCCTGTGACTGGGAATCTGAAATTTCTGCCACCATGCTAAAATCATTATTTGACCAGTGCTTGACCGTTAAAATGGTTTCGAACAAAAGACGTTCAATCGATAATGGGGCCCCTATGTTTATCCGTTTACCCTTGAGGTCTTCGAGGTTTGAGATACCTCTATTATTCCCCACAATAAGTGTAAATGGCACATCATATAAAGGGGTAAGAATTTGCAGACTTTGATAATCAATATCCAGGAATTCAAAATTCCCGGTCTTATTAATTGCATCATGCATCATGCGTGAATCAATCAAGGCAATATCCAGAGAGCCTTGTTGAAGGTTGGTTAGATTATGAATACCCCCGGATGCCGCTATAGTCTTGCCGCTTATGCCTTGAATCTGTTTATTGATAACCCTTTCAATCAAACGCCCGGTAAAATAAGAAAATGTTTTAGGATTTGATGTTCCGATTAAAATATCATAAGCATCGGCCGTTACACTATAAAACCCCACAAGCATGATTATAAATAGGGTTGACCACACGGGCATTTTGAATGTGTCAAAAATCATAATGTTTCTCCTTTTGTTCACGGGTTATAAAAGATCATGCCTTTTTCAAGCATTCGTCCTTCCATACCCCACCGCCTTATTTTATAAAGGGACAGGCAAAACGGTTAACCAATAGTATCACTTTAA
>CAXHYW010000259.1:0-5686 GCA_964021475.1 uncultured Desulfobacteraceae bacterium
TATTACTATTAAGGTTTAATGATCCACATTCTGCCCAGTTGATACTTCTCCTGTGGCATCCATAACGCTCTCTCACAAAACCCGAGATAGGAAATTTGTCACCCTTGGGATTCAAACAATTTTCTGTCCTTTTTCTAATTTTCCCCTAACACCCGGGTGTTAAAAACATTTCAAACTTAGGCATCAACGTCAGCGGGAGAGACTTAGAGATAACCCCAGGGGGTTGATAGGAATCAGGTGATACACCGTTTCTATTAATTTTTATTTCAGGAGGTCTGTCCCTTTTTTTGTTCAGCAACCCCAAGGGTCACCACCTCTCAAACACCATTAAAGAAACCACCACGGGATTAAGATATGAAATCAACAATGAAACGACTCGAAAACAACCCGGTTATTGCGGCGGTAAGAGATGTAAACCATATTGATACGGCGTTAAACAGTGCTGTCCAGGTAATCTTTTTGATGGGCGGTAGTTTATCCAACGTCCAGGAAACCACACAAAGGGTTCAGGATGCAGGAAAGCAGATTTTTTTGCATGTAGAGTTGATCAAAGGACTGGGCCGGGACAGCCTATCCATTGAATATCTTGCCGATAAAATTTGCCCCGACGGAATCGTCACCACCAAACCCATGCTGTTGAAAGTTGCTGCGAAATACAATATGTCAACGGTCCTCCAGATCTTCATGATCGACTCCCAGGCCTTTGACTCGGGGCTGAAAAATATTGTTTCCCTTGGACCGGATGCCGTTGAGATCATGCCGGGCTTGATGACCCCGATCATCGTCAAACTCAAATCCCAGGTGGATGTCCCTATCATTACAGCCGGCTTGATCAAACAGCCCCATGAAGTTGAAATGATGCTCAAGGCGGGTTGTGATGGAATCACTGTCAGTGAACAAACCCTGTGGAATTTCATACCACGGTAAACTTTTTATCAAAAGATTAAACTATAAAAAAGGATACACCCATGGCCCAGGTAAAAATTAATAATCTAACCAAAAAGTTTGACAACCTTATGGTTCTTAAACAGATTTCACTCCATGTTCAAAACGGTGAATTTCTGACATTGCTCGGTCCCTCCGGATGCGGCAAATCCACATTGCTGAGGATTATTGCAGGGCTTGAGGATGCCTGCAAGGGAGAAGTGCACATTGCAGACCGCTGTGTAAATAAAGTGGCCCCAAAGGATCGGGACATTGCAATGGTGTTCCAGTCCTATGCTCTGTATCCCCACCTCAGCGTTTTTGATAATATTGCCATGCCCCTTAAAATGCGCTTTCTGACATCCCTTGACAGAATGCCGGTGTTGGGCCGTATGCTCCCAAAATATCGTCAAAACAAAAACCACATCCGGTTAAAAGTGTTGGAGGTGGCCAGCTTGCTGGATATTGGTCATTTATTAGAGCGCAAACCCTCACAGATATCCGGTGGCCAGCGCCAGCGGGTGGCGTTGGGCCGCGCAATGGTCCGCAATCCAAAAGTTTTTCTCATGGATGAACCCCTGTCAAATCTGGACGCAAAGCTCAGGGTTCATATGCGCACGGAAATTGCCGGCCTCCACCGCAAACTCAAATCAACCTTTATTTATGTCACCCATGACCAGGCAGAAGCCATGACCATGTCCGATCGAATTGCACTGATGATGGACGGAGAACTGCTCCAGGTAGGGCCTCCCAAGGAGGTATATGACAACCCCCGGAATCTCAAAGTTGCTGAATTTTTAGGTAACCCGAAAATAAATTTAATCCCGGGGACCATCTGGAAAGAAGGAATTATCGAAAGCTGTGGCACACGGCTGCCCATTTCTCTGCCACCTGGAGAAAATAATTGTGACCAGGTCCAGATAGGGGTTCGCCCCGAAGTCTTACAGGTGGTGAAAGACGGGGGACCTGCCTGGAAAGGCCGGGTGGTTCACCTGGAACATCTGGGGGCCTATTTTCTGGTTCATACCCTGATTGACGGTATGAAACATTCGGTGATCTCAAGGATTGCCACCACCCAGATGGCCCTGCCCGAAACAGGCTCCAGAATACGCCTCAGGGCTGTAACAGACAATATCCTACTCTTTGGTCAGGATGGCAAAAGGATTGTCATGCATCCGGCAATACAAGAGGAGGCTGTGAATGCTTAAATCCATTTCTTCCCCCATGCCCAGCCCCATTGAATTATCCACCCGCCTGCCCTCCAGACAGGCCCTCCGGCAAGTCGGATTGCAAACCATCCAGCAACGGGTGGCCTTTGCCTTGGTCACCCCAGCTACCCTGTTAATATTGATCTTATTGATCGGCCCCATCCTGATTGTCGTTGGCCTCTCTTTTACCGACTGGCAGTTTGGAAACCCGGCAATGAATTTTATCGGTATGGATAATTATGCACAGCTGACACAGGATGAGGTTTTTAGAACCTCATTTCTCAACACCTGTGTATACAGCCTGGTGGAGGTCCCTCTGTCAATCCTTCTGGGCCTTCTGGCCGCCATCCTCATTGAGATGGGCGGATCATTGAAAAAATTTTACCGGGCGGCATACTTTCTTCCGGTCATGTCCTGTACCGTGGCCATGGCCATTACCTGGCAATTCATGCTCCACCCCGGCATCGGGCTGGCGGCCATTGTTCTGCCCTTTTTCGGACTGGAAGGGTTTGAATTATTACAAGGCCAGAACACGGCGCTGTTCACCCTGTGCGGAATCGGCATTTGGCAGAACCTGGGGTTCAACATGGTGCTGTTCATGGCGGGACTTGCCGGAATTCCAGGGGAATTATACGAAGCAGCAGAACTGGACGGTGCGGCAAACGGCTGGGACCGTTTCAGGCTGGTCACCTGGCCTCTGTTGTCTCCGGTTACCCTGTTTGTAACCGTAATCACCGCCATTCGCTCCTTCCAGGTTTTTGATACGGTCCATGTTCTGACCGGCGGCGGCCCAAACAATGCCACCGAGGTACTTATCTATACCATGTACACAGAGGCCTTTGTATTTTTCAGAACCGGATACGCCGCTGCCATTACCGTGGTGTTTCTGGCCTGTGTGTTCTTATTCACATTCATTAAACTCTATTTTCTTGAAAAACAGGTACACTACAAATGAAAAAAAAACTTACCCCCCAAAAAGCCCTGGTACGCCATCTGATACTGATGGGCGGTGCAATTTTTATGCTGGCCCCTTTTCTCTGGATGCTCTCAGCCTCCATGCGATCCCCTGAAGAGATATTCCACGGCGGATTCAGCCTGTTTCCACAAAGATGGTACGCCCTGGAAAATTACACCAAAGCCTTCACCGCCCAGCCCCTCATACGATATATGCTCAACGGCAGTCTTGTGGTGGTGGTGATTTTCATCCTCCAGGCCTTGATTGCAACCCCCTGTGCCTATGCATTGGCCAAACTGAAATTTAAGGGTAAAAAGATGCTGTTCGGCATGGTGCTGACTGGATTGCTCATCCCGCCCCAGGCAGTTGCCATACCTGTATTTCTCATGCTCTGGAAAATGAAGGTTATCAACACCTACGCCGCCCTGGTGATGCCCTGGACCATCTCTGTTCTGGGAATATTTCTCATGCGCCAGTTTTTTCTCACCATTTCCGATGAGATCATTGATGCCGCCCGCATCGACGGTATGAGCGAAATCGGTATTGTCTGCCGGCTGATGGTCCCCACGGCTGTCCCAGCCCTGACAGCCTTTGCCATCATATCTGTGGTGTCCCACTGGAACGACTACTTTTGGCCCCTGATCGTTCTCACTGACCAAAATTTGTACACCCCTCCCCTGGGGGTCAGTTTTTTTGCAAACGAAGAAGTGGGTAACGACTATGGATCACTCATGGCCGCCGCTTCCATCATCATCGCCCCCCTGGTGGTTGGATTCCTAGCTGCCCAGGATAAATTTATTAACGGCATCGCCATGCAGGCAGGTGTTAAAGGTTAATCAGCCGCTTAACGGCCAAATCAAAAAACAGGAGAAAAAGATGAAGTTACAACTTGTAAAATTTATTGCCATGGTACTGGTGGTGGGGTTTACCCAGACTGCCTGGTCCCAGATCACCGTCACCATCGAGTACCCCTATGCAGAAGTTTTCACAAAGGTTCACAAAACCATCATCCAAAAATTCGAAGCCAGCCAATCGGAAATCAAAGTAAAAATCCGCACCCCCTATGAAAATTATGAGGACGGTACTCAGAAAGTGTTACGCCAAGCCATGACAAATAACCTGCCCGATATAAGCTTCCAGGGGCTCAACCGCTTCCGGATCTTTGTGGACCGGGGTATTGCCCAGCCATTGGATGAATTTATAGATGGGGAAAAAAATTTTTCTGACAAGGGATTCCATGCCGCCATGTTCAGTGCCGGACAATTTGGGGAAAATATCTATGCGCTGCCCTTTGCCATTTCACTGCCCATCGCCTATTACAACATGGACCTTGTCAAACAGGTGGGGTATACCAAGGAGACCCTGCCCAAAACCTGGGAGGAAGTGTATACCCTATCGGCCAAAATTGATGGACTCAACAACCAGACCTACGGCATGTATTTTGACTATGGTATTACCGGCAACTGGCTGTGGCAGGCCTTAAATTTTTCCCAGGGCGGCCGAATGCTCAGCCCTGATGAAAAAAAAGTTGCCTTTGACGGGCCCACAGGTATCTGGGCTTTGAACACCTTTGCAAAAATGTTTACCCTGGGGAAACAGCCCAACCGAACCCGGAAGGCGGCTAAAATCGATTTCATCACCGGCAAGACAGGGCTCTACTTCACCTCCACTTCCGGCCTTGCCCAGTTAACCCACCACATCGGCGGAAAATTTGAACTGGTGACGGCAAAATTTCCCAGTGTAAAACCCAATGGTACACTGCCTGCCGGCGGTAATGGACCCATCATCGTTACAAAGGATGCAAAACAGCAGAAAGCCGCCTGGGAAGTTTTAAAATTCTGGTGTGGGCCGGTGGGGTCTGAAGTAGTGGCCAGACAGACCGGTTATATGCCCCCCAACCAGGTGGCGGTTAAAAACCTTGCAACCTTTTACAAAAACAATCCCAACAACCTGACAGCTGTGAAAACCCTTCCCCACATGACCGGCTGGTATGCCTTCCCTGGTGCCAACGGATTGAAAATCACCGATGTCATTTTTGATAGCATGGATGGTATTGCCACTGGAAAATCAAAAAATCCCGAAGCAGTTTTAACCAAAATGACCAAAAGTATTCAGCACCTGCTGCCCTGCAAATAAGCCTTAACTTCAATCCTCTGGGACAGCCTTCTTACATGTAAGGTTGTCCCATTAAACAAGAAAGAAACCCATGAAAAAAAAAGCGAACTCGATTAAACTATCCCTGGTAACAGATATCCACCATGGTCCGGACCATGGTACAAAAATCGGAACGGCTTCACTGGAACTGGTTGAAGAATTCTGCACCTTTTCCACCCAATGGTCCGCTGACATGGTCGTTGACCTGGGAGACCGTATCAGCGATATTGACCGTCAAACAGATACCCAGCATCTTCAGGAAATTGCTGACACCTTTAAACGCCTTGATCTACCCAGGGGCCATATCCTGGGCAACCATGATCTTGAAAATTTGAACCCAAAAAAGAATGCCCAGGCCCTGGGGGTTGACATGGCTTCCCGGGTTGTTGTGTTAAACGGTTACCACCTGATTTTCTGGCAGGCCAGCACAAAAGATTTTTGGCCC
>CAXHYW010000260.1:0-5676 GCA_964021475.1 uncultured Desulfobacteraceae bacterium
AACCACCAAAATCACCGGCTTGCCCGTGTGCATTTTGATTGTTAGATATCTAAGATTATAGTGATATGATCTCTTAAAAGACCCTTTTTGGCATCAAAATGGGGTCGCTAAGAGCTGTTTTTGGAAGATCTCTGGAAAAACTTTTTTTATAAACAATGGTTTATGTGGTTTTGCTTGGTCCGACCCCATTTCATTCATTTCACCATTTCACCCATTTCACCATTCACATTTCAAAAAAGTTTGGTGTCCGCGGAGTGCCCGCTTTGTTCTTTTTAAAATCTGACTCGGAGAAGATAAGCGGAGTACCCGGTTATATTGAACCGGAAGTCTTTTTGAAAATGCTGGAATTTATTCATACCGAAAGCTATAAAAAAATACAGTTTTCTGAATATAGTAAAACCATATAACGGCCACGGGCCGACTTAGGTTTTTAACTTAAGCGGTCCACAGCAATAGTTGAAACCCTAAAATCTGTTATCATGGGAGTTTCATATAAACCTTAGTATGGCCGGAGCAAATACCATGCTCCGGCTATGCAGGTTTATTTAAGCTCGATACCGGCATCCCTGGCAGCATCCACTGCATTGTTTACAAAGATATCCGTCACTCCGTCATTTTCACCTAACCCCTTGGCGATGGTAACAACTTTAAACCCATTTTTGATCAGAATAGATTTCCAGGAATCCTCTTCATCACTGGCCATATCATTTAAAGTGTGATCACCGGCAACGATCATAAAAGGCTTGAGCATCACTTTTTTGACACCGTACAGTCTTAAAGCGTCCATGGCATCTTCAAGACCGGGGTAGCCTTCCACATTACCGATAACTGTTACAATATTCGGATACATCCTACGCATCTTTGCGGCAAATTCAAGATAGGCTCCACCATTGCCGGGAAAATATTCATTCCCGTGTCCCATATAAATAATGCCTGCTTTTTCTTTTTCTGCAAGCTTGACGTCAGGGGCCATTGCTTTGGCAAGCCTTGTAATGTCATCGGAATATGGAAATTTTGTGCCATAGGTTCCCAGCAGGGGTCTGCCCAGAGCAATTTTATTAAAAGGTTTATACTTTGGTTTTTTTAAGGTTCCCATATCCATAAGAGCATTAACATATGTGTGCAGATCAAGAAATTCTTCCCCCATGGAAACATGGGTTGGCTGAATGACGATATTACTATACCCGTCATTTTGTAAATCAGCTATGGTTGCAAGTGGAGTTTTAACATTCAGGATATCTTTGGGTATTTCAGGATGTGCCTTGATATACTTTGGATCATCAGCCCGGTGCTGCCATTTTTTACGAATAATATTTGATGTAAATGCTATCCGCACCCTGGTATTGGGGAATTTTTCCTCAATGCTGTTTTGGATACTGATAAGATCCTGGAGTGCAGGCTCTATGGTGGTGCCAAACATGGCAAGAACAACGGCATTTTTGTGTACCACCTTGTAATCACCGCTTGCTTGACAACTTATTGCAGTCATGGAGAGCATGATTGCAACCATGAAAAAAAAGGACATAAACTTCACAATAACCTCCATTTTTCATGGTCTGGAAAAAAATCCCAGACCAATTTTAATAATTGACCCAGGATATCCCATGCTTTCCCCGGATAGTGTATGTATTGTCCGCTTTTTTTCCGAAAAAGAGGAACAGATTTTCAGGCAGGTCTTCTGACTTTCGGATCATTCGCTATTCACGCCTTCCCATCCGTTTTTCCAGACAGTGACTATATTGTGAATTTGTCCCCGATTACAGCGGCGGGCCCATCCTGGATTTGCACCAGGTTCCCTTTTTATCCACATAGTGGATACCTGAAAATATCCTGTTAAAAGTAATTGAACTCAATTAATAAATCAAGGGTAATTTTATCAAAAATATAATGCTTGACAGCTGACAGGTTTTATCTTATTTGATAATGAATTTAATTGGCTGGCATGAAGTCTGCTGTTATTTATTGCTTATTTTATAATTATAAAAACTAATTTGACCACGAAGGTTTGCGTATTTTCTTATACCGGCTTTGCGTGGTTTTTTTGTATGCGGGGTAAGAAAATAATTTTTTAATTTCTATGAAATTATAAGGAGTTTTTTATTATGCATATGGCAGATGCTTTGATTTCCCCGGCAGTGGGCGGGGCTATGTGGGTCGCTACAGCTGGCCTGATTGGATATTGTTCAAAAAAAGTAAAAGAAGAGATTGATGATAGTAAAATTCCCCTGATGGGGGTGATCGGTGCGTTTATCTTTGCCGCTCAAATGATAAATTTTACCATACCGGCTACAGGTTCCAGCGGTCATCTTGGTGGAGGAATGATTTTAGCAATCCTGCTGGGACCTTATGCTGCTTTTTTGACAATGGCTTCCGTCCTGACGGTACAGGCACTCTTTTTTGCCGACGGAGGGCTGTTGGCACTGGGATGCAATATTTTTAACCTTGGATTCTTCCCCTGCTTTGTTGCCTATCCCTTTATTTATAAAAAAATTGTAGGAGACAAGCCTTCTCAAAAATTGATACTCATAGGTGCAACCATTGCTGCGGTTGCAGGATTGCAGATGGGGGCCTTTTTTGTGGTTCTTCAGACCTTATTCTCAGGTATATCAGAGCTTCCATTCACAACATTTGTTTTGCTGGTACAACCCATTCATCTGGCCATCGGTATTGTAGAGGGTTTGGTTACATCTGCCGTGGTGATTTTTGTGTGGAAAAGCCGACCTGAAATTTTACAGTCATCAATAAAATCGCAAGTTAACAAAGGATATTCCATCAAAAAGATTTTGACAGGTTTTGTTGTCGCCACCCTGGTTACCGGTTGTGCTTTGAGTTGGTTTGCCTCTGCCCATCCTGACGGATTGGAGTGGGCCATGTTTAAAACAGCCGGAGTCGAAGAGCTGGAGAGTCCGGAAAAGGGTCTTTATTCCTCTTTGGCAGCGATTCAGGAAAAAACCGCATTTTTACCCGATTATGGATTCAAATCAGGTAAAACAGACCATTTGGAAGAAACAACACAGGCTTGGCCGGCTGTTGATCCCGGAACATCCATGTCCGGTCTTGTGGGCGGTGTTTTGACCCTTTGTCTGGCCGCTTTTATCGGTTTTGTTATTAAACGCAGGAAGGTAGTAAAAGTATAACTATACATGTCTGGGGAAAAAATAACATGGGCAGGGCAATGTCCCGGCCCATGTTTCTATGAATATGGCAACTCTTGAAAATAAATTGTTTGATATAGGCTATATGGACACATTGGCGTCCGGTACAACCGGTCTGCATCAACTTGATCCCCGGGCAAAGCTTATTACGACACTGATATTTGTCAGCATGGTGGTTTCATTGGGAAAGTATGAAATTTCCATGATGATTCCATTTGTCATATATCCCATGGCTATGATTCTTTTAGGTGAACTGCCGTTTAACTATTTATTAAAAAAGATGGTATTGGTGGCACCTTTTGCAATATTAATCGGTATTTTTAATCCCTTCATGGATAGGGAGGTTCTTGTACAGATCGGATCTTTAGGTGTCTCAGGCGGATGGATCTCTTTTTTTTCCATCATGATGCGGTTTGGGTTAACAGTAAGCGCAGCCTTGATACTGATTTCCCTGACAGGTTTCAATGCCGTATGCATGGCACTTGAGAGACTGGGTGTTCCCAAGCCATTTGTGATTCAGCTTCTGTTCTTGTATCGATACCTTTTTGTACTGATTGATGAGGCATCACGGATGGTCCGGGCCAGATCGCTGCGCTCGTTTGGTTCAAGTGGAATGCATTTTAAAATTTTTGTCTCCTTAATCGGGCAATTGCTGTTACGAACATTGGATCGTGCCCAGCGTATCCACCTGGCCATGTGCTGCCGTGGATTTGACGGGCATATCCGTATCAACCGGCCCATGAAGTTCGGGTTTAACGAGATACGGTTTGTGCTCACCTGGTCATTGCTGTTTGTTTGTTTTCGATCCTATAATATACCTTTGAAAATTGGTGAATTGATTGCGGAGTATTTCTGATGAGCCACCATATTGTACAAGCTGATGACCTTCACTACACTTATCCCGATGGAACTGTCGGGATAGACAGTATCTCCTTTCGGATTACACATGGGGAGTCAGTGGCGTTGGTAGGGGCAAATGGTGCCGGAAAATCCACCTTGCTGCTTCATTTAAACGGGTGTTTGATTTCCTCCAAAGGAGATATCCGCATCGGTGACTATCCTTTAAATAAAAAAAACATAAAAGCCGTCAGGCGATCAGTGGGTATGGTATTCCAGAACCCTGACGACCAGCTATTTATGCCAACTGTTTTTGATGATGTTGCTTTTGGCCCGATAAACCTTGGGATGCATGAATCCAAAGTGAAAAAAAAGGTTCTCCATGCCCTTGAGACCGTGGGTGCTGAACATCTTATAAATCGTCTGCCATATAAATTGTCTGGTGGTGAAAAGCGTGCTGCTGCCATTGCAACCGTGCTTGCCGTCTCACCCGACGTCCTGGTAATGGATGAGCCGACTTCCAATCTGGACCCCATGTCGCGGAAACGTCTCATCAATCTTTTAAAAACATTTGAGCATACCAAAATTATCGCCACCCATGATCTAGATATGGCTTTGGATTTGTGCGAGCGAACCATTGTCCTGCATAAAGGAAAAATTACAGCTGATGGCCCGACAATGGATCTTTTTAATGATGCGGGTCTTCTTGCCCGCAGCGGTCTTGAAAAACCATTAGGGATGCAGGGATGTCCTGTATGCAATAGATAACCGGAAAACCAGTCTTTTATCCCAATCAAAATGGATTACACAGTCGGATAGGATGAGTTGAAGCGTTTGTATGAATAAATAAGGTTAGTTATGGATAGAAACTATAGGAAAAAGATCTGTATTATTGACGGCCAGGGTGGTGGAATCGGTTCTACGATTATCAAGCGGCTCAAGGAGCGGTTTGATGAGAAGGTGGAAGTGATTGCTCTGGGTACCAATGCCATTGCAACGGCCCAGATGCTCAAAGCAAGAGCAAACAAAGGTGCTTCTGGCAGCAACGCTATTGTCAGGACCGTTAAAAAAGCAGATGTAATTATCGGGCCTATGGGCATAATCATTCCGCATGCCATGATGGGGGAAGTCAGCTGTGCCATGGCAGAAGCGGTCTGTCTGTCCGATGCCCAAAAAATACTTTTGCCCTTGACCCAGGAAAATGTCGCCATTGTCGGTGTGACCGGGCTGCCGCTGCCCCAACTGGTGGATGAACTCATTGATACACATTTGTCATTTTTAAGTAAGGAGTAAAGAAACTATGTGTGAAGCAAATGCATATATTATGGAAGAAGACAAAGAAAAGCTGGTGATGGAAGCCGTGGACAAGGTTGATCCGGTTGAGGATGGCGTTCTCCTGGTCTCTATTTTTGGTGAACAAAAATTCATCAAGGGGCATATTCTTTCGCTTTCGCTTGTGGATCACAAGATATATATTAAATCTCAACAATGATGTTTTTTTTAAATAAAGGAAATATTAAAATGAGTAAAAAAACAAAATCCATTATATTCCTGTTTTTTGTCCTTATCATTTCCAATGGAGCGCTGTCCTTAGCTGTGGCCGATGACGACCACAAAGAAAAGAAATGGTATCAAAAAATCTTGGACCATGATGATGAGAATACCAACATCAGGCATCGGGAAA
>CAXHYW010000261.1:0-5668 GCA_964021475.1 uncultured Desulfobacteraceae bacterium
TAAAATGTTTTTCCTATAAACGGCATGGGTTGGAATCGGTATCCAAAAAACGAGCCGCGTAAACACTGTCAAAGAAAATAGAACACACTTTGCTAATGAATGAAGGAGCATATTATGCAATCAAATAAACCCAAAAACGTAATCTTTATCATGCTTGACACCCTGCAGTTCAATTACCTGGGATGTTACGGCAATGATGTGGTCAAGACCCCCAACCTCGACCTTTTTGCTGAAAACGGCTTTCTTTTTGAAAACGCTTACAGCGAAGGACTGCCCACCATCCCGGTAAGGCGGGCCCTGATGACCGGTCGGTTCACCCTGCCCTACGGCGGGTGGAAACCGTTGGACACCGAAGACACAAGTCTCACTGACATCCTGTGGTGCAGAGAGGTTCAGACAGCCATGGTGTATGATACCCCGCCCATGCGGCTGCCCAAATACGGTTACTCCCGGGGATTTGACTATGTCAAATTCTGCAACGGCCATGAACTGGACCATGAAACCTTCAGCCATGTTCCCCTGGATCCCTCCTTCAAGGGGGAAGATTATCTTTCGCCCGGCATGCTGAACAAGGATGACCAGGGCAACTATGATGAGGCCAGCCAATCCCTCATACGGGAAACCGAATGCTACCTGCGCCAGAGACAAAACTGGACCAGCGATGCAGATAATTATGTGGCTGTGGTGGCCAAGGAAGCCGACAAATGGCTGACCCGGGAGAGGGATCCCAACCGTCCGTTCTTTTTGTGGGTGGACTCCTTTGATCCCCACGAGCCCTGGGATCCGCCATCTGTGTGGGAGAAAAAACCCTGTCCCTACGATCCGGACTATACGGGAAACCCTCTGCTTCTTGCCCCATGGACCGAAGTGGAAGGGGTTATGACCGAGGAAGAATGCATCCATATCCGGGCCCTTTACATGGAAAAGGTCACCCTGGTGGACAAGTGGCTGGGCAAGCTGTTTGATTCCATCAAAGCCCAGGGCCTCTGGGAGGACACCATGATCGTTGTAACCTCTGACCATGGTCAGCCCATGGGCAACAAGGAACATGGGCACGGTATCATGAGAAAATGCAGACCCTGGCCCTATGAAGAGCTGGTCCATGTACCGCTCATCGTACACCTTCCTGGAGCTGCCGGTAAAAAAAGGATCCCAAGTTTTGTGCAGAACGTGGATATTTCAGCCACCATCCTGGACGCCCTTGGACTTTATGATACCGATGCTCTGGAAGAGGCAGGCCATGAAAGCATCAGCACCTTCAGCCCGGAAGATATGCACGGAATAAGTCTTCTGCCGGTCATGCAGGGAAAAACAGATACAGTGAGGGATTTTGCCATTGCAGGATATTATGGCATGAGCTGGTCCATTGTCACTCCGGAATTCAGTTATATACACTGGCTGAAAAAGGAAATTGATACCGATGCTATGAACAAACTATTCTATGACGGCTCAGGCAAGGGCGGGAATGCTGGAAAACAGTCGGCCAAACTTGAGGTCAAGGAAGAAATGTGGACCTGTGTGCCGGGCGCAGAAGTTACAGTCCCGGCCATGGACGAATTGTATGACAGAAAACAAGATCCCTTTCAGCTTGACAATCTGATAGAAAAATATCCGGAAAAGGCCAAGGAACTTCTCCAGAAACTTAAATTGTTTATAGGAGAACTCAGGACCACTTAAATTATAGAAAAGGGAAAGTTGCTATCCAGAAGTACCTTTATAACAGATATGGAACGTTTTAAAACCCTTGCATCCAACTGATTTACAGCAAGGATTACATCAAAAAAGGAAATACATAATGGAATCCATTTCGATCAATGAGATTGACCAGACCATAGAACAAACCCAGGACGGCATCATCCTTTTCCACAAGGCCCTATGCCCCCATTGCAAAAATATGGAAAAAGTGATGACCCGTTTCTCATCCAAAGCCCCCACTGTTTCACTCATGATGGTGGACAGCGAAGAAGACCCGGAACTATTGGAGCGATTCGGAGTGGAACGTGTTCCCTCTCTGGTGTTTGTTAAAGACAAAAAAACCGTGCACACCAAAACCGGCCTCATGAACCCAAAGGAACTTTTTTCCCTGTACCAGTCCCTGTAGATCTGAACCCTTATAGGGTCAGCAGAACAAAATGCGCTACCTGAAAACTCACAGCCTGACAGCAGAACGCTTTCGGCAAAAAGGAGAAAAAAATCATGGAACAAGAGACCTTTGACCTGGCCATTATCGGTGGTGGGACTGCTGGAATGACCGCTGCCGTGTATGGCGCCCGGGCAAATCTTAAGGTCCTTTTACTGGATGAAAATGCCTGCGGCGGCCTGGTGAACAGCACCCAGACCATTGAAAACATGCCCTCCTACACCACCATCAACGGCATGGAATTGATGCAGAAAATGCAGGAACAAGTCGAAGCCCTGGGCGTACGGGTAGAAGAAGCCTCCTTTTTGGATGGGCTTCACCTGAACCAGAATCCCAAGGTTATTCTGGCCAATGACGAAAGGTTTGAAGCCTCGGCCGTGATCCTGGCAACGGGCAGAAAGCCTGTTCCCCTGGAGATTGGGGAGGGATGTGAAGCGATTCACTATTGCTCGGTCTGCGACGGGAATGCCTATATCGGCAAACGCGTGGTGGTGGTGGGGGGCGGTAACAGCGGGTTTGACGAGGCTTTAGCCCTTCTGGACCTGGGGGTTGAACACATCACGCTCATCGAAACCCAGGACCGGTTCTTTGCCGCACCAAAGGCTGTTGACGCTCTGGCTCAACGGCCCAATGCCGTAAAGTTAACCTCAACGGTTATCAAAGAGCTTCACCAAAACCACCGACTGACCGGTGTTACCCTGGAAAATAATATAGACAAAACCATTACTCAAATTTCCTGTGACGGCATTTTCGTGTTCATGGGCCAGGAACCGGGCACTCAGATGTTCCAGGGACTTGTGGATCTGGACAGTCAGGGGTATATCCTGACAGATGACCTCATGGCCACCTCAACAGACGGCGTATTTGCCGCAGGAGATGTCCGCCCCAAAAAATATCGCCAGATCACCACGGCCATGGCAGACGGCACCATTGCCGCCCTTGAGGCAGAGCGCTATATTCACAGGGCAGCCAAAACCCTTGGTACATGACCTTCACAATTATTGTTTTAAAATCGGGCCATAACCGAAGACCTTGATCGGGTTTGACACACAACCTCTCAACTCAATATAATATATTATCCCTTTATCCTCCCTTTATCCTCTCTTTATCCTCCCTTGTAACTTTTTTGTAACCCCCGCTGTGTTATGGAAACATCCATTGAAAAAAACGGTTTGCAAGAAGTCCTTATCCGCCGTATAACAGGTCAGGCACCTCCTTAGTACCATTATCCTTAATACTACCAAGGACTTCTTGCACTCCAAACCAGGTAAATATCAACTTTTTTAATTGTCAAGGAGGCACAGTTTAGATGGAACTCAACAGAAGAGATTTTATCAAAATTTCCGGGGCCACGGCTGCCGGAGTAGCCGTCAGCGGTCTTGGATTTGACTTGAAACCCGTCAAATCCCACGCCCAGATGCTCAAAACCCAGTATGCCAAGGAAACGACCACCATCTGCTGCTATTGTGCAGTGGGATGTGGCGCCATTGTTCATACCAGCAAACGCGGGGATGGGAGGGTTATCAACATTGAGGGCGACCCGGATCATATCATCAACCAGGGTGCGCTGTGTCCCAAAGGCGCATCCATCAAGCAGCTGGTTGAAAATGAAAAACGCCTCACCGAACCCATGTACCGGGCCCCCTACTCAGACAAATGGGAAACCGTGTCCTGGGACTGGGCCTTGAAAACCATTGCCAAACGAACCAAGGAAACCCGTGACAAAGGGTTTACCGCCAAGAATGACAAGGGACAGGTTGTCAACCGGGTTACGAACATGGCCTCCATTGGATCAGCCGCCATGGACAATGAAGAGTGCTGGATCTACCAGACCCTGATGCGGTCTCTGGGATTGGTCTACATAGAACACCAGGCCAGGATCTGACATAGCGCAACTGTAGCGGCTCTGGCAGAGTCGTTTGGACGCGGTGCAATGACAAATCACTGGATTGATATTAAAAACAGCGATTGTATTCTTATCATGGGCAGCAACGCTGCCGAAAACCATCCTATATCATTTAAATATGTGACCCAGGCCATGGAGGAAAGGGGCGCCAAGCTCATTTCCGTTGACCCTCGGTTCACACGGACCTCTTCCAAGGCAGATATTTATGCGGCCCTAAGATCGGGAACCGATATCGCCTTTCTGGGCGGGATGATCAAATATATTATAGACAATGACCTGTTCAATCAGGAATATACTGCAGCCTATACCAATGCGTCTTTTATTGTGGGCAAGGATTACTCTTTTAAAGACGGTCTTTTCTCAGGATATAAAGGGGCCAAAGAAGGTGAAGGGCCTTCTCTTGGAAGTTACGACAAGTCCAAGTGGGCCTTTGAAATGGACGAAAATGGGGTTCCCAAGATGGATAGGACCCTGAAGCATGAGCGCTGTGTTTTCCAGCTCATGAAAACCCATTACAAACGCTATGATTTGGACAAGGTTTCCAGCGTCACCGGAACCCCCAAGGAAGATCTTCTCAAGGTTTATGAAACCTATGCGGCCTCAGGTGCCAGGGGAAAAGCGGGCACCATCATGTATGCCATGGGCTGGACCCAGCATACCGTAGGCACCCAGATCATCCGAACCATGGCCATGATCCAGTTGATGCTTGGCAACATGGGCGTTGCCGGCGGCGGGGTCAATGCACTTCGCGGCGAATCCAATGTCCAGGGTTCCACTGACCATTGCCTGTTATGGCATATCTGGCCAGGCTACCTGAAAACCCCAAGGGCCTCCAACAACAGCCTGGAAGCTTACAACGGCAAATGGACTCCCAAAAGTAATGATCCTCTGTCAGCCAACTGGTGGCAGAACTATCCCAAATATTCCGTCAGCCTGCTCAAATCCTTTTTCGGTGAAAAGGGAACCAAGGCCAATCAATTCGGTTACAACTGGCTGCCAAAAGTAGACGACGACAAGGCCTATTCCTGGTTTGATCTTTTTGACGCCATGTACAAGGATGAAATCAACGGGTTCTTTGCCTGGGGACAAAATCCGGCCTGCTCCGGCTCCAATGCCGGCAAGATCAGAAAATCATTGCAAAAGCTGGACTGGATGGTCAATGTCAATCTGTTTGACAATGAAACCGGTTCCTTCTGGCACGGCCCGGGGGTTGATCCCTCCAAGGTCAAGACCGAAGTTTTCATGCTCCCTGCTTCTGTTTCAGTTGAAAAGGAAGGCAGTATCACCAACTCCGGAAGGTGGATGCAATGGCGGTATCAAGGTCCAAAACCCCTTGGCAACAGCCGTCCGGACGGGGACATCATCATGGAACTTGGGCATCTGATCAAGGAAGAATACAAAGATGGTGGTAAATTTGCCGACCCCATTACCAACCTGAAATGGGATTATGAAACCGACGGGGTCTATGATCCCCACAAAGCGGCCAAGGAAATTAACGGCTATTTTGTCAAGGACACCAAGGTCAAGGGAAAAGTTTATAAAAAAGGCACCCTGGTCCCAAGCTTTGCCTATCTCCAGGCGGATGGATCCACCTCGTCGGGTAACTGGCTCTATTGCAACTC
>CAXHYW010000262.1:0-5657 GCA_964021475.1 uncultured Desulfobacteraceae bacterium
TAAGGGGCCGGAGACTACCGTCATTGTCTTCGGCCCACCTTCTTTTTACTCTCTTGGCGAACCGAAGTATTATTTGAGAACAGGCCGCTTTCCCAGGGGTGCAAAACAGACCGCAGCCAGTCTGAAATGGGCAAATCCAAAGGGAATCCCAATGATGGTCAAACAAAGGCTGGCACCTGCCAGAATATGGGAAATGGCCAGCCAGATACCCGCTAGGATGATCCATAAAAAATTGGCAAGCCCGGTTCCCATTACCCGTTCCTCCCCCAGTTCCCTGGAATCCACCAGATCCTTACCAAAGGGGAATGCCGCAAATCCGGCAATCCTGAAAGCAGCAAACCCAAAGGGAATACCCACCACAGTTAAAAACAAAAGAGATCCCAGCACGACCCATAAAAACCATGCCACAAGTCCGCCGCCAAAAACAAACCAGATAATATTCAGTATCAATGCCATTGATTTTTTCCTTTGGACAGATCTATGCAAAAATATGATGATAGATATCAGAAACATATACAACGCCTACAAGGCGTCCATTCTCCAGGACCGGTAGCCGCCGGTATTTATGTTTCACCATCCGGTCCAAAATGACCATCAGATGTTCATCGGCGGAAGCGCCCACGATGTTGCTGCTCATCAGCTGACTGACCTTTTTTTCTTTAACCTGCTTAATGGCCATATCAAATTGTCCTGTCCAATCGACCTCTTCGCCATTTATGCCGTAATTTAAGAAATCGGGTCGAAGATGATAAAGGATATCTGCCATGCTGATAATCCCGACAAACATTTGAACTTTGTCAAGAACCAATAGACTGATGGTCTTATCACCGGTTTCTCTTATCCTTCCGTCGACAATCATTTGAATCGCTTTTTCAACGGTTGCATCGGATGCAATGGTATCAAACTGGGTGGTCATGATATCTTTTACGTAGACTTTCAAAGGGGGCCTCCTTGACAATATTTCAAAAGGTATTTTACGGACGTGTTCCAATAAACTTCTTTTATACTCCCGCTGCCGCGCTGTCAAACCATTTAAATCATGCTTCATTCATTTACTCTATATGGTATTTAGCTGAACAAGTGTATGCCGCCTCATCAATATGCATCAATTTGATAGTCATAATCTTTTACTGTCAAATTGATATGTTTTAAACCCTTTGTCTGTTTTAACACCGCAATTATTATGGACATAAAAATTCTTAAAAGTCTTGTTTAGCAATATTTTCGAGATCTTTACACATATTGCCTCAAGGGATGGCACAAATGCTGCTCTATAATTGCATAGATGATAATTTATCAAAGGGACGTCAGGGTGATAAAATTTAGTTTTCGTAACAAGGAGATTAAAAATGAGTTTAACTAAAAAAATATATATAGCCGTACTGATGTTTATGGGTTCCCTGGTACTTAACGGCTGCTTTTCAATGGGTTTTAAAGACAGTGAACCGCGTCCTGTCCAGGATACTCCTGCCTGGACTCAGCAAATCTCATTTTCCAAACCCGTTACGTTTGAAAACGAAGTTGTTTATATACAGAGAAATGATAAGAATGATCTTTCGACTGCGGCAAAAACTAATAATAAGAACCGCCTGATCTATGACCATGTTGACAAACCCATTTCAAGGCTGGTTGATTACTCCCTGCCCAAAAAAAAGATTACAAAAGCATCACAAAAAACAAAATCACCTGAACCCAAGCCCTCAAAGTCGAAAAAAATGTCGAGAAACTACCTTGAGTCCGACTTTTTCAAAGAATATGAAAGAGCCGGTAAAACCGTCAATATTCTTGTCAACAATCCAAGACAAGAAGAGAAACCTCAAGAGACTATCCAATCAAAAGCGTTATTAAGCAAAATAGAAAAACAGTATAACGAGTACGGCGAATTGACAAAAGGTAAAGAAATCAAGCAATTCGGCTATAATCTGGTTCAATATACCCACCTCAATGTTCACACAAATAATGGAAACAATCTGATAAGAAAGAAAAAGGGCGCCCCGGTTTTTTCACAGAATGAAACAACCCGGTTGTTTTCCCATTCAAGACAAGAAAACACCCCATACTATTCAAATGAATACACATCCATGCGGCCTGTATCATCAGAATATATCATTGCTCCGGGAGATGAAATTTTCATCAAAATAACGGGTCCTACAGAAATAGCAGAAGTCTTTGCAGTGGACCGTAATGGCCAACTGTTTCTCCCCAAGGTCGGTGCCATCCATCTTGCTGGCAAAAAGGCTTCACAACTGCAGTCACTTGTTGCTGCAAAGGTAAAACAGATCTTTAACAAAGCGTTTGTTGAGGCATCCTTAGGAAGGCTTCGGACGATCCAGGTTACCATTACCGGCAATGTCAAAAACCCCGGACTCATTGAGGTTGCAGCCAACTCCTCACTGCTTAACGCTCTGGCAGCGGCAGGAGGACCGAATAAAAGAGGAACATTAAGAAATATTGTCTTGAGAAGGAGAAATGCACCTGACAGACATATTGACCTTTACGGAATCCTGATAGAGGGTGACTGGGATCAGGACCCGGCTCTGCTCCCGGATGATATCATATATATAGGCCCCATCGGAAAAACTATTGCATTCATGAGCCCGGGTGACGACGGAGCTATTTACGAGATTCTTGACAATTCAACCCTCAAGGATCTTGGCAGTCAAATTGGAATGACCGCAACGTTTACGGACATAGAAACCGTACTTGTTGAAAGGAATGCTACCAGGTCAGATCGGGACATTTCAATTGTTGATTATAAAACACAAGGTTCTTCTTTTATATTGGCCAATGGAGATATATTTCAATTTTTCCCAACGCATCCTTATTCATACAACTCAGTCGGGGTGGCAGGCCCTGTGCTTCGTTCCGGGACCTATCCTTATTCGGAAAACATGAGGGTAAGCCATCTGCTTAAATTATCCAGAGGGTTTTTGACCAATGCATCTCTTGACAAGGCTCTCTTGATCCGCGAACTCGGGCCCAACAACAGTTTTGATATCATGCCGGAAGATAAACGGGGAACACATAGAAAACAATTGATATGGCTTGATTTGGCCCGGATACTGGCAGGAGATGATAAGGCAGACTTATTGCTGGTAAGACTGGACCGGTTAAAAATATTTACCATTAATGACCAGCAACCAGAGCCAACCATAAGGATTTTAGGGGGTGTAAGAAAGCCTGGTGAATACCATTTAACTGCCCGGATGACCCTTGGAGATTTAATAGAAATTGCAGGGGGCCCGACTGAAAAAGCCTATAACGGGGAGAGTTCAATTGTTAGGCGCAGGTACAGCAGTGACGATAGACGTCATTTTGATGTTGGAATTATTCCATTTGATTTAAATGCCGTGCTAAGCCATGAAAAGGCATCCGGGATACTGCTTAAAAATAATGATAAAATCGTCATCCGACAGGTAAACAATCTTGAGGTCACGGCAAAAATAGACGGATGGGTTCAGTTTCCGGGCACCTATATATTACCATCCGGAAGCCATATTGATGACCTTGTCAAACTTGCTGGCGGATTTTTACCCGAGGCTGACTTGAGGGCATCCATTTTTAAACGCCGTAGGGTTTCAAACCTTGAGAACCGACACTTATTGCGTTTTTACGCAACTACCACAGAACGATTTGCAAGAACCCGCGATGAAGTGACCTTAAGCGGCCATCCTTCCGAAAGCCTTGCAAACCAGTTAAGCCTTTTAGGACAGGACAGGGTGTACGAAAATATGGGCAGATTCCAGACCACAGGCAGAGTGGTAATAGATTTAACACATGATAATTTCCCCTTCACGGATGACAATCTCATCCTTGAAGACAATGATTCTTTAAGTGTCCCCCAAAAGATGGCCACCATCATGGTAATGGGCCGTATCTTTAATCCCAGTGCATATTTATGGAAAAAAGGATTGTCAGTCGGCGATTATCTGGACAAAAGCGGTGGTCTGCTTGAAGATGCGGACCCGGATCATGTCTATGTGGTTATGGCCAATGGAGAAGTAAAATCAGCTGCCCAGAAAAGCGGCAGTGCGAAACTGCTGGCGTTTAAACCAAATCCCGGCGATATCGTTTTTGTCCCCCAGGAACCCCTTGGGCGATCTACCATGGCACAGGTTATGGATGTGTTGCAACTGATCAGGCTGACAGTTGGAACTGCAGCAATTGGGGCGGCCATCCCGACGATGGGTAACGCGGTCCCAGTCATTGACCTGAATACGGAAAGCCATCAAAAACAAACGATAATTAATGACTTCAAATCTGAATTATATGAAAATTATCAGCAATGGCAGAAAATGAAGGAGGAGTAAAATGAAAAAATCGGATCGTATCAACATAATAGTTTCCCCGGAAGGTTCTCTTGAATTATTGTCCCACAACGAAGTAGAACGACTCAGAGATACCAGCGAAAGCGGGCTTCATGAATTGCTCCGGCGCTGCTCCATTGCCGTTCTCAATTGCGGTGCACAAACAGATAATACCAAGGAGATTTTAGAGGAATTCAATGATTTTGATATTCATCTGATCAAAAAAGACTGGGGCCTGCAGCTTGAACTGACCAATGCACCGGCCAGTGCCTTTGTAAACAAGGAAATGCTGAAAGGGATCAAGGAACATCTCTTTGCCATTTTTCGTGATATTGTTTATGTCAGTGATTATATTGTTAAACCCGATAAAACAGGCAAAACAGAAAATTCAGATCCATCAGGTATGAATTCAAGTTTGCAAACTTCTGATACAATATTCAATATCCTGCGCAATGCAAAGGTTCTAAACTCACGCAACCGTCCCAATATTGTGGTTTGCTGGGGGGGGCACTCCATCAGTCGCAATGAATATCAATACACAAAAGATGTAGGATACCAGATGGGGCTTCACGGCCTTGATATATGCACAGGATGTGGCCCGGGAGCAATGAAGGGACCGATGAAAGGCGCCCTTATAGGTCATTATAAACAACGGATTCACAATGGCAAATATCTCGGATTTACAGAGCCCGGTATCATTGCGGCGGAACCGCCGAATCCAATCGTTAACGGTCTTGTCACCCTGCCGGATATTGAAAAAAGACTGGAGGCCTTTGTTAGAACATCCCATGCCATTATTGTTTTTCCAGGGGGGCCCGGCTCCATTGAGGAGATACTTTATATTCTTGGAATCCTGCTTCATCCTGACAACAAAGGGATTAACTTCCCACTGTTTTTTACCGGACCTGCAACCTGTAAAGCCTATTTTCAAATGGTACACGATTTTATCGGTGCAACCCTCGGGTTCCAGGCACAGCAGCTCTATAAAATTATAATTGACGATCCAAAGCAGGTGGCAGACGAGGTAAAAACAAGGATTGATGAGGTCATGCATACAAGGAAATTACAGGGAGATTCATTCTTTTTTAACTGGCAGCTTAAAATTTCCAAAGAATTTCAAGAATCATTTAAACCCAGTCACGACAATATGGCCGGACTAAAAATTCATAACAACATGGAATCGCAGCACCTTGCCGCAAACCTTCGCCGGGCTTTTTCCGGAATTGTGGCAGGCAATATCAAGGACGAAGGAATAAGAGCCGTAGAAAAACACGGTCCGTATAAATTGAGTGGCGATGCCGACATCATGGAAAAACTGGATGCACTTTTATCGAATCTTGTTAAACAGCA
>CAXHYW010000263.1:0-5653 GCA_964021475.1 uncultured Desulfobacteraceae bacterium
AACGGTATACTGAAAACAGTAACAAATAAGTTCGCCCATTTTTTCCCTTCTTAATATTTATTTATCCATAATTTATATATTATCATTGCTACAGTTATCAAGACCATACTTTAACCCAACCAAATATTAATAATTCATAGATCGAAATACGGAGTCTTATGTCTATTTTTGCTGACCATCTACCTGTCTTTTTTTGGGTTGTCTTTTTAAAACTTTATGATATATTAGCCCTCGCTAATTTAGAGTAAATAAAATTAAACAAAGGTTAGCAGTTGAATATTGGAAAAATATAACACAGGAGCATGATGGAATTTTTAACATCTTATTTTCGAAGAATTCTTCCGGTTGTGTTGGTTCTGGCAGGAATCTGCCAGACAACAACGGCTGTAGCCGGTGATTTCGATTTCAGTTCTGCCTGGCAGCGGGTAAGTCAAAAAAGTCATGTATTAAAGGCGGAACAGGCCAATATTGATCAGGCGGGCTATCACCAAAGCGCCGCCCGGGACCTCTATCTGCCCCAGGTAAACCTTTTTGCCGGGTATCTCCACCTGGATGAAGATATCACCCTGGGTCCCGATGACATCTTTGACAGCATGCCGGCGGGTGATCTGGCCGGGGCTCAGTTTTACGGACTGTTACAAAGCCAGGGAATTTCGCGTGGTCAGGCATCCGCCGGACTCACTTCAACCATCAGTGACAGGGACATCAGCAGCAGTTCGGTTAACCTTCTTTGGCCGGTATATACAGGAGGCCGCATAACAGCTGCCCAGGAAATCGCCAAAGCATCATTTGACGAGGCACAACAGCACCAGAAATTAAAGGTTTATGGGCAGTTTGAAAGCCTTTGCCAGCGATATTTCGGCGTCATTCTGACCGGCAAAGTTCTGGCGGCCCGCAGGGAAGTGGAGGAAAGCCTGGCAATTCATTTTGAACATGCATGTCTTTTGGTACAAAACGGTCAAATTGCCGAGGTTGAGAGGCTTCAGGCCGAAGCCTCCCATGCCAAGGCAACAGTGGATCGCCAAAAAGCCGCCAGTGATCTGCGCATTACCGAAGCCGCCCTGACCCGGTTTTTACAAGAAAACGCCACGGCCCGCCCAAGCACAGGGCTCTTTATTCAGCGCAAACTTCCTTTGCTTGAAACCGTCATGGAACAAACCCTGAACAATTATGCAGGACTTGCCATTTTAGATGCAAAGGAAGAGATGGTCACGGGACTGATTAAAGTAGAGGAAGGCAAATACTATCCAGAGATTGCGGTGATCGGAAATTTCAATCTCTACGAGGAAAAGTCACTTGCCTCAGACCTGATGCCGGATTGGTTTGTCGGCATATCTGTCAGTGTTCCTCTGATAGACCGTTCCGGCCGCAGCGGTAAAGTCAAGGCGGCCAAAAGTAAAATCGAACAAGTAGGGGCATTACGCCGCCAGGCCAGACAGGATCTTTCCCTTGTTGTAGAAAAAACCTATCGCCGCATGGAACAGGCCATGAACGAGTATGATAGCCTGGCCTCGAGTGAACGGCTGGCTGAAAAGACCGTTGAATTGCGGGAAAAGGCATTTGACCAGGGATTGGCCACCTCCCTTGATGTGGTGGATGCAAGACTCTATGTTGCAGGTGTCAAAATTCAGAGGGCACATGCCGCCTACAACCATGTCATGGAACTTGCAAAAATGCTGGTCATCAGCGGCCAGATCAACGAATTTACCCAATACGCTCAAACGGGCACAATATAAGGATTAAATCATGCGATTGATTAAAAATATGGCCCTGATCATATTTATCGGGATGGCCGTGGGCTGGATTGGTTACAGCTTCTGGCTGGCCTACCAGCCCCAACCGATTATTGTCCAGGGACAAATAGAAGCCCAACAGTATAATATTTCCTCCAAAGTGGCCGGACGAATTGATAAAGTCATGGTAAAAAAAGGAGATCTGGTAAAAAAAGGCCAACTCATTTTCACCCTGTACAGTCCGGAAATAAAGGCAAAACTGACCCAGGCCAGGGCCGCCCAGGATGCAGCGGATGCCATGTCAGAACAGGCTCAAAAAGGGGCAAGATCCCAGGAAATAACTGCGGCCCGGGATCAATGGCGCCAGGCAAAAGCCGCGGCAGATCTGTTGGAAAAAACCTATCAACGAATTGAAAATCTATATCGCAGTGGTGTGATGCCAGAACAGAAAAGGGATGAGGTTTATACCCAGATGCAGGCGGCCCGTTTCCAAGAAAACGCGGCATTGCAACTCTATGGCATGGCCAAGGAAGGTGCCAGGGAAGGGACCAAAAAGGCCGCCGCTGGCAAGGCCAACATGGCGGCCGGTGCAGTGGCTGAAGTCGAGGCCTATGCAGCAGATACCCGGATTAACAGTTGGCATAACGGTGAAGTTACCCAAATTTTGTTACAGAGTGGAGAGCTTGCACCCCAGGGATTTCCCATTGTCAGCATCCTTGATATGAACGACAGCTGGGCTGTTTTCCACATCAGGGAGGATATGCTCAAAGCCTACCCCAAGGGCCAAAAGATTTTGGTTCAGATCCCGGCACTGGGAGATAAAAAACATCCTTTCATCATCCATCATGTGGCGGTGATGGGTGAGTTTGCCACCTGGCGCGCGACCAATACCCGTAAAGGATTTGACATGCGGACCTTTGAAATTGAAGCCCGCCCCCTAACCCCCATTGACGGTCTTAGGGTTGGTATGGGGGTTCTTCTGACGCAATGATGGCGGCAAAAACAACAATGATAAAAAAAATAATGGCAAAACGCCCTTCTGAATGGCGCCTGCTGGTGAAAGATCCCTGGCTTCTGTCCCTGGTCACCTGGTTGCCCCCCCTTCTTTTTTTTATGATCTATGCCATTTTTTCCCAGGGGATGGCCCGCAATTTACCCGTCGGGGTGGTGGATCTTGATCACAGCAAACTTTCTCGCAGCCTGATCCGATATTATGATGCCAGTCCCACCATTTCCATTACAGGCAATTACCCTTCCACCCTGCAGGGGGCAAAGGCCATGCGCGGGGGAGAGATTTACGGGCTGGTTGTCATATCCGCCGACACACAAAAAAACGCAACACTGGGTCGTTCCCCAAAAGTTGAAGCCTTTTACAACAGTCAGTTCCTACTGATCGGCAAGCAGGTTAAAAGCGCCATTCTTCAGGCACACGCAACGGCGGTTGCAAAAATAGATACCCTGAAAAATTTAAGTCTACATACCAAGGTTTTGGGCCAGGCCATTGCAGAAGCGGTGCCCGTCGGCACCCAGGCGACCCCTCTTTTTAACAGCAACAACAATTATGCTCAATTTCTGGTTTCCGCTATTATCCCGGCGTTGTGGCAAATATTTATTGTGATGGCAACACTTTTATCCATGTCAGCAGAACTGCGCCGGGACGGGTTGGCAGAATGGCTCAAAGATCGTCCTGTCCGTGCGCTTATTGAAAAGATGGCACCCTATAGCTTGATATTCTGGCTCCAGGGTATCGTGTTTTGGCTCACCATGTATGTTGTCATTGGCTGGCCCATGCACGGCCATTTGGGTTTTCTTATTGGTTGCCAACTGATCACCGTCATTGCCTGCCAATGCGCAGGGGCACTTATTTTTTTTCTTTCCAGGGATGCTGCCCGGGGATTAGGGATTGCCGCCGCCTATTGCGCCCCGGGACTTGCCTTTATGGGGGTTACCTTTCCTGCAACTGACATGACGCTTTTGGCAAGGATCTGGCGCAGCCTGATGCCGGTCAGTCACTATATTGATATCCAGATCGCCCAGGTGAATTACGGTGCCGCCCCAGTGCTTTGTCTACCGCAATTGCGCAGCCTTTTACTCTTTATTATTCCCGGCATCCTTGTTTGTTTTCTTGCGGTCAGAATCTCCCACAAATACTTACAGACCCAGGAGGCGTTGTGAATATTTTTCAGCTTTTCAAAGCGGAATTAGGGGCGATATTTACCAATCCGGCTCTACTGTTGACCGTATTTGGCGGAGTATTTTTTTATAGTTTTCTCTACCCATTGCCCTATGCCTCCCAGGTTCCCAGGGAACAAAAAGTTGTGGTGGTCAACCTGGACGATAGCCAACTCAGCAGGCGGTTGGTGCGCATGGTGGATGCAACGCCACAAGTCAAAATCCAAGGTAAAGCCAACTCTCTTGCCCAGGCCAAAGAGCAGATGATTACCCAAAAGCTGGCGGGGATCCTGGTGATACCGGAAAACTTTTACCGGGATCTTCTCCAGGGCAAAAGGCCCACATTGTCCTTTGCCGGAGATGCCAGTTATTTTCTGGTATTCGGTACCGTGCTTGAAGGGATGAGTATGGCAGGCATGACCCTGTCTGCCGAAGTAAAAATTACCCAGCTGCTGATGTCGGGTCAACCCATGGCCCTGGCAAAGCAACAATACAATGCGGTGACCCTTGGTCTCCATGCCCTTTTCAACGAAACCGGAGGCTATGTCAATTATGTTATTCCGGCGGTATTTGTTCTGATACTCCACCAAACTTTGATCATGGGAATGGGCATCCTGGGTGGCAGTGAAAATGAAGTATTTCGGGAAGGAGAAACACGCTATTGGCAGACCGCTTCTCCATGGGCCCTGTTGCTGGTCAGGAGCACGATTTTCTTTATTATCTACACCTTACTTTCTCTATATTATTATGGCCCGGCCTATGTCTTCTATGATATTCCCCGTCTTGCTGCCCTAGGTGATCTGGCCTTGCTGAATCTTGTTTTCCTGCTGTCAGTCTCCTTTTTAGGTATTTGTCTTGGCACTATCCTGCCCAGACGCGAGCTTGCCACACTTATTGTGCTGCTGACCTCCATGCCCATGGTCTTTGCCTGTGGATTTATCTGGCCGACATCGGCAATACCGATGTTCATAAATACCCCGATGCAACTGATCCCTGCGGTACCGGCCATCAAGGCCTTTATTCTCCTCAACCAGATGGGGGCCTGTTTTCAGCAAATCCTTCCCCAGGTAATTCATCTGACCATTCTTGCGGCACTCTATGGCACAACAGCACTCGTGCTGCTAAAATGGAGAAAGTGCCGTACTGAGGGAGTACAGCATTTGTAGACACATTCCTAATGTTTGTTTCATCTGATGAAATGACATTGTCTATCATGAACTTATTTCAGCGAATGAAAATAATTCATTTCCATTCGCTTAGTTATATTTTTCTGATATAATACAAACTTTTTAGCTATAAACAGTGTTGAGTATTTAAACAATGTTGTAGATTTAACATTTGAACCAAAATTTAAGGAAAGTTTTACGTCATGGAAATAAATCATTACGAGTTTGAGTACGGCGAGTTTGGTGAAACAACAGGTGTGTCTATCAATTTGCGAGGATTTGATATCCTGCGCTTTAACAACATCAGTAAAGGTACGGCCTTCACCATTGAAGAACGACGCAAGCTCAAACTGAGCGGTTATCTGCCGCCACGGGTCAAAACCCTCCAAGAACAAGTCGAATCAAGCCTGGATATTCTTGATAAGAAAGAAACAGATATTGAAAAATTTATTTATATCCGAAGCCTCTTTGACAGAAATGTGGTCCTTGCCCATGCAGTGATTGCAAACAACGTCACCAAATTTTTGCCCATCATCTATACACCAACGGTGGGCCTTGCCTGCCAGCAGTATTCCTCTATGT
>CAXHYW010000264.1:0-5648 GCA_964021475.1 uncultured Desulfobacteraceae bacterium
TATCTACGTGACGCCAATCTGTCGGGCAGTTCTTATACGGGAAATATGTCTGCCGATATTCAATCTTTAAGCAGTACCGTTCAAAATGTTCCAAACGGCATAGATTTCAATCTGGGAGGTTTTGCTTCCAAAATTATCAATACCACCATTACCACCTGTAACACCAGCGGCACCATCTCTTTTTCAGGTTTCTTTATTGGCGGCATTGGCGGGTTCCTGGGGATGGCAGATCCCGATTGTTCTATCACCGATAGTGTATCGGCGATGACCCGGATTGATCTGAAAGATGTTACACTTCTGGGCTATCCCTTATCAGAGAAAATCCTCTATGCGGCCATAGGGGGATTTGTCGCTCTAGCAGATTCCGGATACTACGATAAAAATAGGGTTGCACCCGATACCCAGTTATTTATAAACGGCCCTATTGTTTATGGCGACATCAGTTCAGATAATAAAATTCAGTATGTCATCGGCGGATTTGCGGCTATGGCAGGGTGGAACCCCTATGGTGACAAACCTGTGAAGATGACCCAATGCCGGGTGGGAAAAATCCGGCTGGACAGCCCTGCCACGATGGGAGGGTTTATCGGATATGCATCCGGGTTAACCGGTATCCAGGATGACGGCATAACACCCTCCTTCAATAAAAATACCATCGGGACCGCATCCCTTACCTATCGCAGCAGTGATATGGATCCGTATATGGATAGATATATGGGAGGGTTTGCAGGTTATCTGGAAAATTCTATTTTAAGTGAATCAACAGTTGAATCCGCTACCATCACAGTTGGACAAGGGACAAATTCGGCTAATCATGTGGGGGGTTTTGTCGGATATTCTGCAACATCGTCCATATCACAAAGTGCATCAAATGCCACCATCAATTTAGCAGATGAGGACGGTCACCTTGCTACTGGTAATTTTATAGGCGGATTTGCAGGCTATGCCACGGGCAGCTATCTTGACAAACAAAATTTTGACAAATGCTCCACAAGCGGGTTCATCCAATCCGGGGATAATTCTGAAAGCATCGGTGGATTTATTGGCTCATTGATGGATAGCAGTTCTGTCTTCAGTTGTTTTTCGACAACCTCTGTCACCAGTGGCCAAAACAGCTCGAATTTAGGCGGTTTTGTCGGATCATGTGTGGATGCAACCATCAAATATGCCTATTCCCAGGGCCCGGTGAGTGCCATTGGAGATGCGATGAATTATGGTGGATTCGCAGGATCGGTTAAACACTCCACCATTGAGGACGGCATCGCCAGTGGACCGGTTTCAGGTGCCTCTGATAAGACGACCCTCCTTAAGGTCATAGAGGATGCAGGTAAATTCGTCAAGGCCGTCTCGGAAGTGGCCGGGGCTGAAGTTGAAGTCCCAATCGCCCTGTTAACCTTTGCAGGTAACCTGTCGGATTGTGTCGACGCCGGAAAAACCCTCATCCAGGATTTCAAAGACCTGACGTCTGATACACAAAACTTCAGCGGTTTTTTTGGATATTCGGAGTCGTCCGCATTTTATACCTGTTATTTTGACAAAGACACAACCGGTTTTAAGACGATCAGTATTGCGGAAGCCGCGGCCACTGTAGCCGAGGTGCACTCGATAAAGGCCTTGCAGACCACAGAACTATCCTTTTTCAATAACCCTTCCCTGTCCCTGAATCCAACCCAATGGTCTAGCCGAGACAATTATCCTAGGCTAGAATGGGAGTAATCACATAAAGCCGATAAGAAAATAGATAAGGGGAAGGGTCACAAAGGAAAACAAGATACCGTAGCCAATGGCGGCATTGGCCACGTCGGCCCGAAGATTGCCAGCCGCAGCCAGAATCCCGGCCATCACCATGGAAGGCATGGCCGCTTCAAAAACCGCCACCTTAAGGACAGGCCCTGAAATACCCAGGGCCACAAGGATTCCAAAGGCAATGATGGGAGAGACAATCATCTTGAGCCCCATGGTAATAAGGATGGGGGTGATATTGGACAGGGGTTGGCGAAACTTAAGCTGGGCCCCCACACTGAAAATCACCAGGGGGATAAGGGTGGCGGAAAGCCCCTTGAGCAAAAAAAGCGGCGTTGCAGGGATAGGAATCCGGGCAAGCAAGAGTCCTAAAACCAAGGCGCTGAAGGGCGGAAAACCCATGATACGCAATAAAACAGTTTTTACGGATACCCGGGTGGAGTTGCCATAAACCGACATGACAATGGTTCCGAATGTGGCCACGGCCAGAAAGGATCCTAGCTGATCATAGAGGATGGCATATTTCAGATTCTGCTCCCCTAAAAACCCGGCAATGGCGGGGAATCCATAAAAAGAGGTATTGCCCAGGGCAACGGAAAGCATTACCGCCCCGGTTAATTTCCGATCCCACCCCAACCTCTTTGAAATTAATATTACCCCGCCCACAGACAGAAAGACAAGGACCCAGGGAACCAGGACCAACACCAGAAGGCTTGTATCAAAACTAAGCCCGTTAAGCTTGAGCAACACGGTTGCCGGAAATGAAATCCAAATCACATATTGATTGAGCACCTGGGCGGTGTTTTCCGGAAACGCAGGAAGCTTGGTGGACAGCTTTCCTAGGAACAACAGCAGGAGCAGGTAGACAAAATTATCCATATCCCTTCTTAACCGTATACGGCTATCCCCATAACAACCTCGGCCATTTTCCCGGTCCCGTCCAAAAAGGTTAAGCCCAAACGGGTTTTGTTCTGCCAGATGATGTCACAGGCAAATTCACCAAAAGCCCCCAGATTGAGTTTCACCGGACCTTTGGCGTCAATCTCCTGGTCAATCTCCCGGTCAAGTTCCACCATGGCACCGCCCACAGAAATATTTTTGATCCGGCATTGAAAAATCTGGTCTCCATGGGACAGCTTCGCATTTAATAAAGAGGGATACCGCTCATCTTGTCTTCTGGAAGTTAATTGTTTGTCCACCATATCAGTCCTTTAAAAAAAAGCCTTGGAACACCAGGGATTTTTTATTTGGATGTCATCACCCACACACCATTCCATTCATTTTCAGGCGGATTATGAATCATATAATTACAACGGTCAATAAATGTCTGGGATAATCTATCTGCCGGGTGTAATTTGAGGGCGTTGCCAAATAATTTAATGGCTCTTGAAAAATCTCCTTGCCGATAATATTGTCTGCCTTCCTTAAAATAACTGACCACTTCCATCAAGTTTGGAAAACTTGTCTTTGTATGATAGTCCAGAACCTCCATAATTCTGACAGGTTTTGTCTTGCCCTTTACGATCACATCGTCAATATCCCGTATTCGATAGGTTCCCTTCAATTTACCATAGGTGTTTTCACTGATCAGAATCTGTGCGGAATAGGCTTTACAGGCTGATTCCAGACGGGCCGCCAGATTAACCCCATCCCCGATCATGGTAAAATCCATGCGCTTTGGCGAACCGATATTTCCCGAAACAATGGTGTCAGTGTTCAGACCGATACCCATATGTACCGGGGCCTTGCCGCCAGCAATTCGCCCCACATTCCATAGGTTGAGCTGAGTTATCATGGATATGGCTGCCTTAACTGCGTTGTCCTCGTCATTATCGCCGGGCATGGGAATGCCAAATCCCGCCATGATGGCATCTCCGATAAATTTATCCAGCATTCCATGGTGCCGCTGGATGCATTCGACCATTATGGTGAAGTATTCATTGAGTAGACTGACGGTCCCCTGGGCACCATGGGTTTCGGCCAGGGTGGTAAATCCCCGGATATCTGAAAAAAGAACCGTTGCCTCCATGCTCCTGCCCCCCAGGATATCCTGGTTGTTATCCCCCAGCACCCGGTCAGCCAGTCCAGGATCCATATACCGGGACAATGTCGATTTCATGCGTTTCTCGGTACTGATATCCTCCAGCATGATCATGGCCCCCAGCTTTTTTTTATCGACACTGACCAGGGGAAGCACACTGACATTTACCGAAATTGTATTTTCACCAAAACTTAATTCCGCATCCATGGTAAGATCCGGCTGTGCGGTCTCTTCCATCCGCGTTATTCTATCGATGATCCACTCATTGGGTCTGCAAAAAAAATCATGAACCATCCTGTCCAATACATCCCCGGAATCTACCCGAAGTATCCGCAATCCTGCGGTATTGCAGGTAATGATTTTTCCCTCTTCATCCAGGGTGATGACACCGTTGGACATACTTTCCAGGATGCTCTCGTTGTAATTTTTAATATTCTGGATATCACTGAAAAGTTTGGCATTTTCAAGTGCGATGGAAATCTGGGCTGTAAACGCCCGAAGACGGGACTCGTCCTCGTCTTTAAAAGGCCCCCCTTTCCGGTTCAACACCTGGGTTACACCGATCACTTTGCCATCCTTGTTCACCACGGGTACGCATAAAATGGAACGGGTAAAAAAACCTGTCTTACGATCAAAGGCCGGATTAAACCGAAGATCTGCATAGGCATGGGGGATATTGATGGTCTTGCCCGAAGTAAACACCGTCCCGGCAATCCCCAGATGATTGGGAAACCGGATCTGGGTTGTCTCAATGCCGTCGCCCACCTCTGACCAAAGTTCCTGGGTCTTGTCATCATTTAAAAACAGGGTGGACCGCTCTGCATGGAGCATTTTGGTTGCCTCACCCATGACTTTCCGGAGCAGCGCCCCCAGTTCGATTTCCGAGGTGATATCGGCAACAATCTCTAAAAAACCCATTTCTTCCTGCCGGGAGATCTTCATTCGTTCAATCATCTGGGCAGTTTGGAGGGCAACGGCTGTCTGCATTCCCATGGAAGAAAGTATCCCCATGTCCGCCTGAGTAAAGTTCCCTTCTTGTTTATTCAGTGCCTGGGTGACACCGATGATTTCCCCTTTGACCGTTTTAATAGGGGTGCTCAAAATTGAGGTGGTGACAAACCCGGTCTGGGTATCAATGTCAGGGTTGAAGCGCTTGTCCGTATAGGGATCATGGATGATGACGCCCTTGCCAGAGGTAAAGGTAAGGCCTGCAATCCCCTTGGTATTGGACAGGCGAATCCGCTCTTTAAATTTACCCATGGCACCCCTGGCATAAAGTTCCTGGGTTTCGGGGTCATTGAGAAAAATGGTGCAGCGTTCAACCGAGAGCTCATCTGCCGTCAGGTGCATGAGGCGTTCAAGAATCTCATCCAGGGAATCCAGGGCAGCGATTTCCCGGGAAATGTTTAAGAGCATCTCTGCCTGGTAGAGCCGTTCCCGCTCGTCACTGGTTAGGACATTGGGGGATTGCATTATTTTCCTCTATATTTCCCGTATGGGTTTGTTTCAAGTTTTGTGCGTAACGCCTGAATAATAGCCTTTAATTGATTTTTTTCGTCCCGGTTGTCCCGTTTCCCATGGTAAATTTTCTCTTCATATGCATATTTTTGTTGCTCCAACTCATCCCGCAACGCTGTGATCGTTTTTTTTAAATGAGCAATTTCGCCCACCATGGAGGCAATTGTATCCCGGACAGATTGTTCCTTTTCAAAAACAAGGGATTCAAGTTCGCTCCGCAAAGCGATGATGGTCTCCTTAAGATACCGGTTCTCGTGCTGAACCTCAAAAAGTTTTTGATCCTGAGCTTGATCCTGAATTAAATCTGCCATAATGATACCATTTTAAATTGGATTATTATTCCGGG
>CAXHYW010000265.1:0-5634 GCA_964021475.1 uncultured Desulfobacteraceae bacterium
AGATCTAAACATAGGGGCACACTCTTTCCCTACACGACGCTCTTCCGATCTGAATAAATCGGTGTAAAAATTCCTATGCCTGGCGGACCTTAATGGATAATAATATTCCCATTCAATTTGGTTCTGATTCTCCTGTTGAACCGGTGAATCCCTTGCTGGGGATTTATACGGCGGTTGAAAGAAAAGATTACAGGGATAAAATCCATGGGACATGGTTTGCCGATCAATCCTTAACCATAGAAGAAGCCATCGAGGGGTTTACACAGCAGGCCGCCTATACATCCAGAAGGGAAAATGATTTGGGGAAAATAGCACCCGGCAGACTTGCAGATTTAACCATTTTCAATCAAGACCTCTTTGATGTTCCAAAAGATCACTGGCCGGAAATTGAGGTGAGAATGACCATTATAAACGGTGAAATAGTATATGAGAAACCCGCCATATAATGAAAGCGCTTTTTTGTACAGGAATCCCCATTATAACCTTCCGTTCACAAGGATCAGGCCGTTTACAAAAACAGATCCCTGGCCTGTGAAGGTAAGGACCTTTTCGGTGATGGTTACCTGGTTTTCGGTATTGTCTACGTCAATCGTCCAGTAATTGATTCGCTGTTTCCGGTTTTTTGTTGTTGAACCCAGTGCCTCCCAGAATAGTTCTTTTGCCCCTTTTTCGGCATAGATTTCTTTAACAGCAGTGGAGGGCAGCTTCGGGGAAAGCCTCCTTTGGGGGGCACCTCCTCCTCCAGCAACCAATACACTGATGTTGGCAGCCGGTTGATAGAGTTCTGTGGTATGATTGTGGCCGTTAAATACAAATATCTGCACCTTGTTGTTCCTTTGACTAAAGGCTTTCAGGGCCTCCACCGGGTCAGAGGTTGTCTCTAAAGGGGGGTGTTTGTAGTAGGAAAAAGAGGGCTTATGGTACTGGACAAACATATTTTTTAGGGGGGCTCCGGATGCTGCCATCCTGGCGGCTGTTTTCTTCAAAAATGAGGGTAGCTGCAATTGGGTATAATCGGCTTGGGTGCAGGTGAATTTTCTGTCCTGGGCAAAGGAGAGTTCTTTGCTGTATTCACCAACATATCCGCCGGTGCAAAGTGAAAGGAAAAGAGAGTTGCCCAGGGTAAAATAGTAACTGTGGCTTTTTTCAATATGGGGGAAAAAGGAAAAATAATTTGTGAGTAGGGGATCTTTCCAGGTTTCGTGGTTTCCGGGAATCGGGTATATTTTACTCCGGATAGCTTCGGGAAAATAGTCACCTGGCTCCTCCCAGTAAGCAGGGACTCCCCCCTGCCAGATAAGATCACCTGTGAAAAGTGAGAATGCAGCTTTTTGGTGGCTCAGTTGTTCGGCAATGCTTTGAAACACTTTGTTTCTTGCAAGGCTGAATACAACATCGTGTCCATCCAGGGACCCTAACTCGGATGTGCGGGTATCGCCAAAAACCGTGAACATATACTGGGTGCCGTTAAACTTTGTGGGTAACTGCTTAATGATGTCTTGCGCAAACCCGGGAGTGGAAAAAATAAATATAGCCATAATCAGGAAAATTGATTTTTTCATTGAAGCTCCTTTTCATTAAACCATTGCTCCTGCCTGTATTCAAAGCCGGGAAAATAATCTGCAAATTCAAGTTGCCTTTCAATCCGGGGGAAAAGGTCCAGGGCCTTTTCAATCGGCAGCCTTTTTGTCTTTTCCCGGTGTGCTATCTGGATCTGCTGGCGGTCATGGTCTGGAAACATGGTCATTTGTATATATGAGTTCATTCTCTGTCTTTTTTGCCGGTCATTTAAAACCAAACCATTGGTGTGTAAATACAAAGTTAAATTTGAAATCTTATAACTTTTGAATAAAAACAACAACCGATTTTGGGTTTATGGCATCCAGTGCTGACTGGTAGCTATTGCCGGGACCTCCTTTCTCGGAAAATATCAGGATTTGCTTTTTGTCCCGGAATTGATCAGCGTCAGTTATAATTCCCGAAATTATTATGAAGATGGACAGACTGCGACATCAAATGTTCCAATAATTTTTTGACGATCAAATTATAATTCATCTGTTTTCCCATAATCGAATTATGAAAAGTAAAAACTACTGGGAATAGCCCGGGGTGTCTTTGTTAAAATGATTTTTAAGTATCTTGGCCTAGGCAATATGAGATTCGAACTTGATCAATAAGACCAAAAGTATTATATATAGTATTATTAATAATAATTTTAAGTTAATAAATAGGGGCTTATTATGAATACTATAACTGCCAATCAACTCAAGACAAAGGGCGTTTCAGTGATTGAAGACAATCTTTCAGCAAATCATGAATTGGTAATCACAGTCCGGGGCAAAGAAAAATTTGTTGTCATGGATATGAAACACTATAACTATTTAAGGGAGTGTGAACTCGACGCAGCTCTCCACCAGGCCAAAATTGATTATCAAGATGGAAACTATATCACAGAAAATGTTGAAGACCATATCAATAGAATAACCCAATGACCTATAAACTCATTTACACAAATAGTTATATTAAACGGGCTTCAAAATTCACTAAAAAACATCCTGAATTATTATCTCAATATGGAAAAACGCTTAAACTTTTAGAGGTAGATCCTAATCATCCATCTTTGAGACTTCATCCTTTAAAAGGAAAATTAAAAGATCTGTATTCAATCTCCATAAATATATCCTATAGAATCACGCTTGAATTTTTCATTACAGAAAAAGAAATTATTTTAGTGACCGTCGGGCACCATGATGACGTCTATTAAACAACCTTAAAACGCAGCATCCAAAACCTGTATTAAACACTTTCCCATGGAATCCGTGCCAATAGTAATACGGATAAAATCCCTGATCAGGATTCCTTTTTCTTTCAGTTTTTTACCCTGATAACACATTAAAAATAACTTCATTGTTAGAAAGCAAGACCTTGGTGCCCCCTTATCCTTCCTGTTGACAGTCAAGGCGACAGAGCCGTGTTCGGTTGGCCCGGGCAGAGCCAGAGCTTAGTCCAACACCCCGGACATTTCCCGGACTCTGCTAAACAGCTGTTTCAGCAGCTCGTCTTCATTGTCTATGGATAAGCTTAAGGCTGACTTTTTGCAGTATTGAAGGCAACAACCGCAGCCGACACATGCCTTTCCGATAACGGCTTTCGCATCAACAATTTCAATGGCTGAAACAAAACAATTGTCCAGGCATTCACCGCAGCCTGTGCACAATTGGTTATCATTTATGATCTGGATTCCGGGTAATTTTTTATAGGCGTTATCCAGATTGGGACCTCTTTTTTTCATATGTGTTCTGTAAAGACATTGATCATCATCACAAAAACAGATGAATAACAGGTTTTTAAAATCGGTTAACTGGAAGGCAAAGGCATCGATCCACACGTGGGCAATATTTGCAACCAGATCATGCTTGGCAGCTTTTCTGACATGGGCAATGGCGTCTTGGGTGCCGACCCTTTTTCCGTGGGAGGGGTGAATTCTTTTTATTGCCGGGCCAAAGGCCAGGCATCCAATTGAAAGGCGTGGGCTGTTCCTGTTTTTAAGGCCGGCACAATGGCATTCATTCATGATAAAAATGTCATCAATCATGGAAATAAGTTTTTCTGTGATTTCCAGGGGAACAGTAGAATAGGTTCGATTTGGGATTTTTTTGTGAATGGGAATGGAGGTCAATTCATTGTGGGGTCTTTTAAAAAATGGATTGATCATCCATTTTAAGAGGGGAAGGTGGCTCAGTTTTTTCCCATATTTAATGATCGGCCAGCTTAAAAAAAGCTGAAGTTTCACACTTTTATATGAGGCCCCGTATTTAAAGAGATTCATCATATTTATTCCATAGCCTATTCCATTATTTGAGGGGATCAATTATCCCTTTGTTCAAGGGGACCCACCAAGTGAAGCCGAACAAAAGAGTCTTAATAATTGTTCTTGGGGCAGATAGGTTTTTTTTTATGCCGATTTTACGGGCAGTGGGTACTTCAAAAATATGGATCGCTAAAAGAATAAGAAAGGGGCTTAATGAATAGAGCCGGTCTTCCGGAAACATATAATGTCCTAAAATGATAACCGCAACCCACAAAGCAAGTGCACTTATCATTAAAAAAGTCCAAATTGTTTTTGAATTCATTTGCATTCCTGACGTGTAATGGTTAAAAAAACAAAACTGCCCGGCGGCAGTCTATTCTATGTGAATCCTTTTTTTTATGCGCAGGTTTAATTCGGCAAGGGCATCATTCAGATGATCAATTTCTGCTGATAAAGCGTTTTCAGGACAGGAAGACACACATTGCCCACACCCCTTGCAATTATCCGGATTTATATAGATTTTCCCATTTAATACATTAATGTTTCCAACAAAACATGCTTGAACACAGGTTTGACATTTTCTGCATTTTTCATGGTCCACTTTTATTGAGAGCCCTTTTAACCGAACGATTCTTTCAGTAACCGTATCGGGTAAAAATTTTCCGGAATTGAATACCGTACAACAGCAGTGGCAGCAGAAACAAATGGCAAGCAGTTTTCCTAGGTCTTTAACTCCCCAGATCAAATTGTCAATTTTCACTCGCCCAATCATTGGGGTTAATCCAGCGGCAATACAGTTTTTCATGTGCTGGACAGCATCTTCTTTTGACAGATGGTTGGCAATTCTTGGGTCAATTTCCCTTGATCCGTCTCCAAGTTGTAAACATCCGAAATGGACGGGGTACTTTTCACAGGTTCTTTCGTCTCTGCAGGTGCATTTTTTGATGACCACCCTGTGGGAAGACCGGTTAATTAAATCTTCAACGATTCGCTCCGGCAGATACAGATTTTCAATCCCATTGATTTTCTTATTAATGGGGATGTGGGTTACGTTGAAATTTGTTTCAGACATAAAAGGAAGCGCAAACAGCTCTACAAATTTTCCTATAAACGGCCATCGTGTCGCCCTTGCACTTTTCCAGGTAATCGGCCAGATTTTAGCAAGAACCGGAAGCCACCATTCAGCTCTTTTTGACATAGATCATCCCAATTTCTTTGAACCATTCATCACTTTTGCTGCAAATTAAGGTCATAGTCCTGGTAGGGTCATGATAAATGTATCCGGCATGTCTCTCCAGGCACCATCAACCGTAATAAAAAGCAACAATCATACCATTCAGGCTGTTTGCTGATTTTTGTTATGATTTAAGGGTGTTAACTGAGTTTCCTTTCTGTGCAGCTGTTACAGCAGCTCTCAATATATTGATGAAAAACCGTATTCTGATTTATGGGAGATAAATGCCTGTGGGCTTATTCCTCTCCCCGTTCCTCTAACACCTCTTTTAAAACGCTCAATGCCGTGTTGGCTGCGGGCACCCCTCCGTAGATGCTGGTCTGGAAAATTACTTCCGCGACTTCTTCTTTGGTGCAGCCCACGTTCAGGGCCGCATGGGTATGAAGTTTTAGTTCATCGGGTTTGGACAGTACCGTGAGGGCTGCCACCGTGATCAGCTGGCGGGTGGTATGGGGGATTTTCTCCCTGGCATACATCTGGCCGGTGATATACAGGGACATGTCCTTTGCCAGCTCCTTGTCAAAATGGCGCCATAAATTATAGGGCTTGTCCTCATCTTTGACCGTGGAAAAATATAGTTTGGCGGTTT
>CAXHYW010000266.1:0-5611 GCA_964021475.1 uncultured Desulfobacteraceae bacterium
CTAAAAAGGTTCTCTATCGATTTCCAGCCCCTTCTATATGGAGCATATTATCGACGCGATTAGATTTGTGTTTGATAATAAATAGAAGTTTATGCATATATCGGGGTAGCCTGTAAAGGGGATGGAACCATGGCAGCAACGCAACCGGAATTGGTAAAAGATGTTGAAACCTGTGTAGATCGTATCATTGAAGCGGTGGGTAATAAAATTGTGTTTGGCATGCCCCTGGCTCTGGGAAAACCCAACCACATCGTAAATGCGTTGTATCTGAGGGCAAAAAATGATCCCGCCATCGATCTGACCATTATTACCGCTCTTTCCCTTGAGAAACCGACCCCTTCTTCAAATCTTGAAGCCCGTCTGCTGGACCCCATTGTGAAAAGGATCTGGGATGGATTTGTCGAATTTGAATATATGAAGGATCTGCGGAAAAAGCAGTTGCCGGAAAATGTCACCATTTCTGAATTTTTCACCAAAGCCGGCGGCTATCTGAATTCACCCTATGCCCAGCAGAATTATATCAGCACCAACTATACCCATGCTGTCAGGGATCTCATAGATAACGGCCTCAATGTTCTTGGCAATCTCATTGCCCCCCATCCAGAGGGAGACCCGGGCCTATTTTCCATGAGCTGCAATCCGGATCTTGTTCTGGAAGCCTTTGAGAAACTTTCGGCAGAAGGGAAAAAGGGACGCAAGTATCTCATTCTTGGCCAGGTAAATTCCAATTTGCCTTATATGTACGGGGATGCGGTTGTGGAGTCCCGGAACTATGACATCATTCTGGATGATCCAACCTATGATTTCCCCTTGTTTTCAGTTCCCAAGGCTTCTGTTCCAACCGCCGATCATATGATCGGTCTCAATGTCAGCAGCCTGATCCGGGACAACGGAACCTTGCAGATCGGCATTGGCTCTCTGGGGGATGGAATTGCTTCCAGTCTGATCATGCGGCACCACCAAAACAAAGATTATCAAAAAGCGTTATCCGCTTTTAACATCTCCGAGCGTTATTCTGATTTGATCGAAAAAATTGGTGGGACCGACCCGTTTAAGAAAGGGCTCTACGGCGCCACGGAAATGCTGGTGGATGTTTTTATCCAATTGTATAAAAAAGGAATTCTCAAGCGAAAAATATATGACCACGCAGGTATCCAGACACTTCTTAATGAAGAAATTATCACACAAACCATAACCCCCCAGATTTTTGATATTTTTGTGACCCAGAACATTATCCATGAACGGTTGACCAAGGCGGATTTTCGCCTGCTCATGAAATACGGGGTGATCAAAGGGCCCTTTGAGTATATGGACGGCCAGTTGATTTGTGATGGCATAAGTTTCCCCGCAGACCTCCGGGATGAAAAAACCAGGGAAATGTTAAACCAGCACCTGGGAGATTGCCTCCAGGAAGGCGTGGTCTGTCACGGATCTTTTTTTATCGGGCCCAACGATTTTTATGATGCCCTCAATGCCATGCCCGAAGAAGAGCGAAAGCTTTTCTCCATGACCGGGGTGGACTATGTGAACCAGCTTTATGGGGATGAAATACTTAAAACCAGCCAGCGCAGCCACGGCCGGTTTGTCAATGCCGGTATGATGGTGACCCTCCTTGGGGCCGTTGTTTCCGATTGTCTTGAAAGTGGTAATATTGTTTCAGGTGTCGGTGGGCAGTATAATTTTGTATCCATGGCCCATGCCCTGGCCGATGGCCGGTTGATCATGATGGTCAGAAGTACCAAAAAATCCAAGGGTCAGGTATCTTCAAATATTATATTTAACTACGGTCACACCACCATCCCACGGCATCTGAGAGATATTGTGGTTACAGAATACGGCATTGCCGATCTTCGGGGTAAATGTGACCAGGCTGTCATTGCAGCCCTTCTGAATATCTGTGATTCAAGGTTCCAGGAAGGTTTGTTGGAACAGGCTAAATCCTCGGGTAAAATCGAAGCCAATTATGAAATTCCGGAAATTTATCGGCAGAACACACCGGAACGTATCCAGGATCTTTTATCTCCCTTCCAGGCCAAGGGGTATTTCCAGAGCTTTCCCTTTGGAACCGATTACACCCATGAGGAAGTGACCCTGGCAAAGGCATTGAAATTGCTCAAAGAGAAGGTGGCTACCCAGCGAGTCCGGACTGCTTCCGGTATCATGTGGCAGTTTTTTTCAAAACCGTCAAAGATAAGTCTGCCCTTGTTGAAACGAATGAAACTGGATCTGCCCAAATGCCTTCGGGAAAGGGTATTAAGGGCGGTTGTGGTCTATGCCCTGCGCCACAGTAGTTGATTTTGCAATAGTTGATCTTGTCACGCTCCCCACAAAGGGAGCGTGATCTTTTTATGTTTTTACTGATTTCTACTGGTCTTTATGTTTTTGGTTGATTAAATCTAATATCATTTGCACGGCACCCGGGCTGTCCCATTGGGCAGGACCGATCACTTTCTGACGGATGATGCCTTGTTTATCCACAATAAAGGTTTCCGGCAGACCTTTTATGGCGTATTTAGCCCCGATAAGTCGCTTGGAATCATCCAGAATCGGCATGGTAAAGCCATTTTGATTGGCAACGAAATTTGCCACAGCAGGCTTGTCATTGTTCAGGAGGGCCAGCATTTTGAACTTGTCACCGGGCAGGGTTTCAAAAAGCTTTTGCATTGAGGGCAGTTCTTTCATGCAGGGGGGACACCAGCTTGCCCAAAAATTAATAAAGACCACCTGTCCTTTGAGCTCAGAAAGAACCCATGTTTTACCTTTCAGGTCTACCAGGGAAAAATCCGGTGCCGGATCTCCAACTTTCACCTGGGTCGGTCCCTGTCCACAGGCAAAAATGAACAGGCACATGCCAATTATCAGGGTGAAAAGAAATGATTGTTTCATGGGATGTATCTTCTCCAAATGTGACGATAACCTATAACGGCCCGATGGGGTTAATAGTTTGCCTTTATTTCCGATTGAATCAATTGATATAATTGTTTCGAGCCGAATGTCTCCAGGGGTTTGCCGTTGACAAAAAATCCCGGGGTCTTTCGAACATTCAGGGCTTTTGCATCGGCAATATCCTGTTCAATTCGTTTGGCAATTTCCGGGTCATTCATATCTTGTTTAATCCGGTCTATATCAAGTCCGGCCTTGGGAAGAAACTGCCAGATTTTCTGGGGTTGGGGGTTATGGTGACTGGCCCACACCGATTGGGAGTCGAACATCACCTTTAGGGTTTCCCAATATTTTCCCTGGTTTTTGGCGGCTTCAAGAATCTTTACAAAGTAATCTGCCCCGTCATGGAAGGGGGCATACCGGAGAACCAATTTTATTTTCCCTGGATTGTCTGCCATCATTTTTTTAACAATGGGTGAAAAAGCGGCACAGGTTTCACAGGCAGGATCCATAAATTCAACCAGCAAAACCTTTGCATCCTCATTGCCAAGAGTCTGGGAATACTCCCTTACAAAGGTCGATAGATTTTCTTTGGCCATAAAATCATATTGTTTGGCCTGTTGGGCTTTGTAATAGAAACTTGTGGCCGCAAAGATACCGATCAATACAAGGCAGGTGGCTGCAAATATTTTATATTTCATTTGGATGTCCTTTTCTTTAAGAGAAATAAAAGGGTTATAATGGTTGAAAAGCCGAGCAGCGACAGCATGGGTATGGTCAAAAACCCAAACAGATCGATGTATTTTTCCGTACAGGATACCCCCTGGCTACAGGGCTGCAGCTCCTGGGGAATGATTCCCGAATAGAGTAAATTATGATAAAGTGCGGTAAAAAAGCCTGCAATTGCCAGGGGAAGTGCATAGGTTACAACGCTTTTGTCAAAGGGGAAGAGTCCCCTGGCGAGGATAATGACCAAGGGAAATAAACAAATTCGCTGGTACCAGCACAGAACACAGGGGGCAAATTCCATTACATGGCTGAAAAACAGACTTCCCAGGGTGGATAGTGTGACGATAATCCAGGTTAAAAAAAGAAGGGTCCAGTTTTTATCGGACAATTGTTCTTGGGGCATGGTTTAACTCAATATTTATGTGTAGATGTTTAAAAAAGGAGCCGCCTTGGAGTTGCACAGTCTTTATCGTGCAGCACAAATCATAAGGTGTGAAATTTAATTTTTTAGTTTTCATTGTAAATACCCATGTTTTCCGGCCTATCTATCGTAAAACCCGGGGGGTTGTCAAGAATATTTGGATTACCAAATGGTTAGGATTGGAAAAACACATGCGCCTGGCCCGGGGTTAAGTGAATCATTTCTTTACACAATTTTTAAATGCTGATACGAAAGCCATAATTATGATTAACTGATTAGAATTGATTGATTTAAATTAATTGGTTTAAATTGTTAGTTGTCCCCCTGTCACTTAAGGAGTATCACCCATTGCTTGAATTTTTACCAGCAGAAAAACTTAAAAAAAAGTTTGAGGTGTTCGGCCACTTCTATTCCATCGACCTTGCCCCGGGAGAACAGATTGACTGTCGAAGTGTTCTTGAAATTGTGGCAACGAAAGGCAAACCTGTGGATACCAACTTGCTTCTGGAAAGGGCGGCGGATGCGATTTTTATCATGATGAATCCCGGGTCATCCATTCCCCTGGAGGAGGTGAACAACCGATTTTCCGATAAACAGGTGGGCAATATTGGCGCTTCCCTGGTGAAAACCCGGCCGGATACCACCCAGTATCAAGTCATGCGGGTCATGCATTATTGCAATTGGTCCCATGTCAGGGTATTGAACCTATCGGATCTGAGAAATCCCAAGGGGGGGGACTTTGCGGTTCAGTACCGTGATCTCGAGGAGAGAACAGGCTTTCAGGCACACTCCCTGTTCGCAGATGAGCGAACTTTTGAACTTAACTTACACCTGAACCGAAAAGCTTTGTCCCCCATTGTTTGTGCCTGGGGGGTCAGCCCTGACTTAGATCCGCTGATTGAGAGGTGTCTTACCAAACTTACCGATATTCCGGGGCGTGTGGGGCTTTTGAAACCAGAGACGCAGAACCGGTATTTTCATCCGTTGCCCACCCTGCAAAAAGCAAAAATTCAATGGGTGGACCATATGGTTCACCTGATCAATTTATAGGCCGGCTTTCCCTTGCGTCATCATACAATGGAAAAAAAACAAACAGAAAACGGAACATTCAAATTGCAGATGGTGGTGTGTGCCCTTGTCACCGCCTCCTTTACCAATATTTATATTACCCAGCCTATTCTGCCCGTGCTCCAGGTGGAGTTCGGCGTGACCCCGGTTGCGGTGTCGTTGACCGTCTCCGCCGTTATCCTGGGAATTGTGATTTCCAATTTGTTTTTTGGATATTTATCGGACAAGGCCCCCATTCACCCTATTTTGTTGACCGGGGGTATCTGCGTGGCCGCTGCCGGAGTGGTCTGTGCTATGACCCATGATTTCAGAGTGCTGGTGGGGGCAAGGTTTGTTCAGGGCCTGTTTATCCCGGCCTTGACCACAAGTCTTGCGGCCTGGTTGTCCAAAACCCTTCCCAAAAAACGATTGTCCGTGGTCATGGGCTCCTATGTGGCGGCCACTGTTTTGGGTGGACTTGGGGGGCGTCTGCTGGGGGGCTGGATTCACCCGCCCCTTCACTGGCGTTAC
>CAXHYW010000267.1:0-5604 GCA_964021475.1 uncultured Desulfobacteraceae bacterium
CTACACATAGAGGCACACTCTTTCCCTACACGACGCTCTTCCGATCTAACCAGAGTGGTGATTACACTGTTAAACAGGACTTATTGAAAAGATACGCATACTTTATTTTATCTTCGCCTCAGCGTGAAGTTGAAGAATGGGTAAAACCATTTATCGATAATATGGATGAGTACAATGCTCGTGAATTAATTGCAGACTTATTTAAAGAACTAATTTATGCTCAAGATTATTTGAATACAGAACATAATTTTTGGTTTGTTTGGAATTTATTTAAAGGAAAAATTATTGAAATTTGTAAAGACGGGGATGAGTATGGTCGTATTAGCGACCTTGTAAAAGCTTATCTTTTTGCCCAAATTTTTTGGAATGCTGATGCCCAAAAATGGCACTCTTTAAAGGCAGAAAACAAAAGATTTTTCAAGATTATTTCGGAAAAAATAGGTCATTGTGCATCAACATTGTATGCCATATCCAAATTGCTAAATGATGTGGGAAGCAATTATTTGGATGATGGGGTGGTATGGGTATCAACGATGCTGGAAAATAACCCGGATTTTTTAGGTAAAAAACTTGAGACAAACACCATTTATTATATCGAAAAACTGGTTCGAAGGTTTATCTATAAGAACAAAGAAAAAATCAAAAGAACAAAAGTCTTGAACGGCAAGGTAATTACTATTTTGGATTTGCTCATACAGAGGGGATCTACAATTGGATATATGCTTAGAGAAAGTGTAGTTTAGTTGCAAAAGGTAAAAGTCATTGGTTATTTGAATCCTGAAACCCTGAAATAGCTAATAACTATTACCGAAGTGCTATGAGGCCCAGAGGATGAAATGTTGTGTGATGAACCTTACAAATAAAAACCTTGTGGTAACCGCCTTAAGATTTTTATTATATCAATAATACCAGATCAAATCTTGATGATTTTTTAAGCGTTGACTACTGGCTTTATCAACTCCTTTCAGAGCTTAGGAAATACCCCGGACTATTCCCAGTAGTCCTTCCCTCCAAATTTTAGATTTAACTCTAAAGACTATTAATAATAGTCATGATTTTTCAGGATTTAAAATTCCCCCAACACTTTCCTTGTTCGTCCTGGCATTTTAGGATTGAAAAATTTCCCCGGATTATTCCCAGTAGTTTTAACTTTTTATAATTCGATTATGGAGAAATAGATGAATTATAATTTGATCGTCAAAAATTGTTGGAACATTTGATGTTGAATTCTGTCTATCTTCATAATATTTTAGGTTAGATTTGCAAAATGAACCAAAATAAAAACCTTAGTTCTTTGACTTTGAGCCCACCAAAACACCCCCAAAACACCATTTTCCTTATTTTAAACAAATGGGCATTTTTGCCCCTATACACATGAGAGAGGTTATGAGAACCACAATCCACAAAACAATCGGTAAAAATATAACTATTCAGCCAATTTGATGAAGGGGGGGGGGGCTGGAAGCATCCTGAACTTTTTTTGATCATGATGAACCTGCCGTATTGATTTTGTTCATGTATGACACGTTGAAGATTCAGTGCTATATCAAGATATTTACTGATCTTCAAATTTTTTATCCTGAAAAATCATTTTTCCCAAGCGCGGAACATAACCTCTTTGAGCCATGGCATGTCAACCTGTAAAATTTATGTAAAATAAAACCCTCAACCTTGTTAAGTCATAGGTGAAGAGTCTATTCAGATTGACTATGGTTCAATTTGTGAATTTTAATTATATCTCAAAATTCATAAATTTTATTATATGTCAAACTTTTGACCGTGGTGGTTGCTTTGCTGATTGAAAATTTTTTAGGAAATAGTTTTATATTATGACTTCAAGAAAAAAAGAAAGTTCGGTTGACGTTAATTCAAAGCTTCAAAAAACTCCCATTGCCGTCATTGGTGTGTCTGCACTTTTTCCCGATGCAAAAAATAAGGGAGAATACTGGAACAATATTATTAATGAAGTGGATTCCATCATAGATGTGCCGGAATCAAGATGGAAAATTGATGATTATTATGATCCGGATCCCACAACCCCGGATAAAACCTATTGCAAACGCGGTGGGTTTATCCCGGATATCGATTTTAATCCAATGGAATTTGGCCTTCCGCCCAATTTTCTTGAAGTTACAGATGTATCACAGCTTTTAGCCCTTGTGGTTGCACGGGATGTTTTAAAAGACGCAGGGTATGGTGATGAGCAAAAATACGACCGGGACAACATCGGAATCACCCTGGGGGTGGGAGGCGGTCAAAAGCTTATAACGCCCCTTACAACAAGACTTCAATATCCGATCTGGAAAAGAGTACTGACGAACAGCGGCGTCTCCCCGGAAGATACTGAACAGATCATTGAAAAAATCAACAAAGCCTATATTCCCTGGGAAGAAAACTCATTTCCGGGAATGCTTGGCAATGTAATTTCCGGACGTGTCGCCAACCGATTGAACCTTGGCGGGACAAATTGTGTTTTGGATGCAGCCTGCGCAAGCTCACTAGCCGCTCTTAAAATGGCCATTAGCGATCTTTTGGAAGGCCGGAGTGAAATGATGATCACAGGTGGTGTCGACACTGACAACTCGCCTTTTATGTATCTTTGCTTTAGCAAAACACCTGCGTTTACCAAGGATGATAAGGTTAAATCATTTGATGTTGATTCAAAGGGAATGCTTGTGGGTGAGGGCGTTGGTATGGTTCTTTTAAAACGCCTTGATGATGCAAAGAGAGATAATGATAAAATTTATGCTGTTATTAAAGGGATCGGAACATCCAGTGACGGAAAGTTCAAAAGCATTTATGCGCCAAGACCCGAAGGCCAGGCAAAGGCCCTTAAAAGCGCCTATGAAAGAGCAGGCTATCCGCCGTCAAGCATAGGTCTTGTTGAGGCCCACGGCACAGGCACTGCTGCCGGAGACAATGCTGAGTTCAAGGCGTTAAAAATGGTTTTTGGGGAAAACAATGATAAACGGCAATATATTGCTCTTGGCAGTGTGAAATCCCAGATAGGCCACGCCAAATCGGCAGCAGGATCAGCAGGGCTTATAAAAGCCGTTCTTGCGCTTCACCACAAAGTTTTGCCCGCAACAATAAATGTCACAACCCCCCATCCGGATATGGATGTAGAAAACACCCCCTTTTATGTAAACAGCGAGACAAGACCCTGGTTTCCGTCAAAGCAAGGAGATCCAAGGCGCGCCGGTGTCAGTGCCTTTGGATTTGGCGGCACAAACTTTCATGTTACCCTGGAAGAGCATACGAAAACTCACAGCGGCAGGTACAGGGTTAACGATGTTCCAAGTTCAGTGGTCCTGAAGGCCACGGATACAATGAGCCTTCTTGAAAAGTGCAACGCCCTTAGAGCGGGTCTTGATTCAGACAAAAAAGAATCGGTTTATTGGGATTTGATTACGGATAACAAAATCTGCCCGGTTGAGCAAAATGATGCCAGGATAGGGTTTGTTGTGAGTTCGCCCGAAGAAGCATCGGACCTTCTTAAAATTGCGATTTCAAAACTTGAATCAAATATTGAGATTGAACACTTTACCCATCCAAAGGGAATCGTTTTCCGTTCCCGGGGAATGGAGACCCGCGGTCATGTGGTCTCTCTTTTTTCCGGCCAGGGTTCTCAATATGTAAATATGGGAAAAGAAGTTGCAATGAACTTTCCCGTGGTAAAAGATGGATTTGCCCAAATTGATCAAGTTTTTATTAAGGACGGCAAAGAACGACTGACGGATAAAGTATTTCCGATTCCCAAATTCAACGCGGATGATAAAAAGAACGATCAAAGCGAAATAACAAATACTGAAAATGCCCAGCCGGCAATTGGAACTCTGTCAGCCGGATTCTATAAGATCTTTAAAAATGCCGGGTATGAATCGGACTTTGCAGCAGGTCACAGCTTTGGGGAACTGACGGCTCTTTGGGCATCGGGTGTTTTAAGCGAACAAGATTTTTATTATCTTGCCATGTCACGGGGAAAAGCCATGGCAGCACCTGATGATGATAACTTTGATGCCGGAACCATGCTTGCCGTAATGGGGGATATTGATACGCTTGAAGACGAATTAAAAGAATATTCCGATATTTGTATTGCAAACTATAATTCCAAAAAACAGGTGGTTATTGCAGGGTCAAAGGAAGCAACCCGAAAAATCACCCCTGTCCTAAAGGAAAAAGGGTACACGGTCATTTCACTTCCAGTGTCAGCGGCCTTTCATACAAATCTTGTGGGCCATGCCCAAAAGCCATTTGCAAAAGCCGTTGATGCCGTTGAGTTTAAAAAACCTGTGCTTTCTGTTTTTTCAAATACCACATCTAAAAAATACCCGGAAAACCCCGAAGAGATTAAAACGATATTAAAAAATCATATTCTTAACCCTGTTCTTTTTAGAAATGAAATTGAAAATATTTATAATGCAGGCGGGCGACTCTTTGTTGAATTCGGACCTAAAAATGTACTTGCAAAGCTTGTTGGCAATATACTTGACGATAAAGAGCATATTGCAATAGCAGTAAACACAAGTCCCAAGGGATGCTCTGATAAAGAGTTAAGAAAAACTGCTGTTGAACTTTGCGTACACGGTATCGCCCTTTCAGATATTGACCCTTACATGATTTTGCCTGAAAAACCGGAAATTAAAAAAGCCGGATTAATGAACTTAAGGTTAAACGGCAGCAATTATGTAAGTGAAAAAACCAGGAACGCCTTTGAGGATTCATTGAATGACGGCTTTAAAATCAAGCAGGCAAAACCTGAAATCATAAGAGAAGAAATCCAGATTCCGGTTGAAAAAATAGTGACGGTGATAAAGGAAGTCCCTGTAATGGAGACAAAATCAAACAATCAGAATTTAGGAAGTCAGAATTCAGGAAGTCAGAATAATGATTATAAGATCATGGAATCCCCAAAAAATAACATTCAACAAGGTGAAATTGTTATGAAAAAAAATAGTTCTAAATTGAATCATGACATGGAAACCATCCAAAATACGATTGAAGATTTTTTCAACCACCAGACCCAGACGTTGTCCGTCCATGCACAGCAGATATCAAATGCCGGAGACTACACCCGGTCTTTCCATGACCTGATGGGCAAACAGTTTGAACTGTTAAAACAGAACCCAGATGTGAAAATCCCTGAAAATATCGGCAAAAGCATGGAGATGTTTCATCAATACCATGGTGAAACATTAAAAGTTCATGCAGATTTTTTAAAACAGAGCACAGATGTGGCTGTATCTGCATTGGATCTTGTAAAAACGGGCAATAGAGTTGAAACTCAAAGGGGCCAAGACCTTACCCCGAAACCTGAACCGGCTGTATTACCGGCAACTTCCATAAGCCCTGTAATCTCTGAGCCGCCGGAACCGGTTTTGGAATCAGCCCCTATATTGTCGAATAATAAACCTGAAGTCCCTTTAAATACCTATGCTCCTGAACCTGCTGTCCTTGAAAAACCTGTTAAAGAATCAACACCCCTGGTAAGTGCTCCTGTAAAAAATCCTGCCGCTTTAAAGATGAAAGAAACAATGCTTGAAGTGGTATCCGATAAAACCGGATATCCCGTTGAAATGCTTGATCTTGACATGGACATGGAAG
>CAXHYW010000268.1:0-5591 GCA_964021475.1 uncultured Desulfobacteraceae bacterium
GTTTCAGGAAAACAAATACAGTGACACCCAATCTCAAAACATAAAGCCATAAACAGAACATCAGAACAACCTGACGGGAAAAATCACCATTTATGGCATACGGTTTTAACCAGGAAGCCAGATCGAGTGCGTCATTGAACATTAAGTGCCCGGCCAAAAGAGTGACTAAAGAAATGACGGTCATAAAAAGGCATTTAGGATAAAGCGATAAGTTATTTTCATTTTTGAATATCATAAATTTATATTTTTATTTCTTTAATTATGTTTCTTAGCCACAAATTACCTGCTGGAGTAATTAACCAATATAAGGCGCCACAATTAGCAACTACGGTTAAGAGTCTGATATTCTGTTGAATTGTATCATTTATGGAGTTTATGATCATTGGGAAATATTATTTTAAGCACATGTCCTATGATACCGAACGTTAAGCTAACCAGCCGCGCCATCAGCCTTCAGAAAAGTGACTGAGGTTCTCGGTGTCTTATTGGCGTCTAAGAAGATCGAACCGAGGCCTAATCCCCTTGGTGGATGGTGAGTAATGTACACAGATTTTTGTAGCTCATTGATTTCTGGGAGGGCTCCTCAGTGATGGGGGGGGGCTATCTCGATGGAATAATATTTTCCTTTTTTTTGGGATTGAAATCAAACTTATACGATTTGATCAGGCCAATTCAATTCCTTCTGTTACAGCTTCATTGCTTACAGAATCCGCTCCAAGGCGGCCATTGTCCGACCAGCCGTTTTCTGCTACCAGAATGCCTCTGATAATATCAAACTGTACATCACGGTCTGAGAGGTTAATTTCCTCGTGTATATTGCTTGCCTGTCCTTGGTAAAGGGCAAGGACAGTCTTGGCATATTCTATAGGGTGGTTCCCGTCGTCAGACGGGGCCCAGCGTGATGCCATCTGAGCAATGGAAAGGACACCATGTTTGGACCTATAATTGGACAGAATACGGGACACTGCCCGTATTCCCCATTTCATTTCGGTGAACTGAAAAAAATCCGGATCCAATTGCTCATCCAGGGGTCTAAGCCCTTTCCATTTTGTTTGATTCCGGCGAATATTGCCAGGATTGTTGTTCCGAATACCTCTGGGATCTTCCGGGCCTGCTTGGGAATTGGGGAAGGCAGGAAGGTCATTGCCTGTTGGCAGTCTGTTTTCATCTGCCACAGGGAAACAGGCTGGTATTTCAAGTGGTTTACCCGGAGTTAACGCCCTGACAATTCTGTTCTCTGGCCTGTCACTTAAAAAGGCGTAATAATCAATGGGATCGAGAGTTGATTCAAAACTTCCAAATACAGAGCCTGCTGTTTTTCGGATTTCAAAATGCAGATGGGGTAGGGCTGCATCTACCGGTGCGGGGTCTCCCTTTTCAAGGGCAGCGCCACGCCGGGTGCCGGTGGCACCCAGGGTGCCGATCTGATTTCCCTGGCGGACTTTCTGTCCGGGAAATACTTCCACGGATTCAAGATGCGCATACCGAGTCAGGATACCATTGCCGTGATTAAGGTCAACCATCTGGCCATAACCGGCTGTTTCATTGCGAAATTCTTCCCCTTTTCGAAACCGGTCACCAACCATTACAACACCGTCTGCAGCCGCATAAACTGGTGGATGACCGGAACCCGTATGAAAGATGTCAATGCCATAATGGTCAGTACTTCCAGTACCTCGGACCCCCTGGCCGTACAGGTGATTCAGGCGTCCTGTTTCTCCAGTGACCGGAAAAACCAGCATCGTATTGTCAGGAACAGCTGTGTCAATGGAAACTGTATCGAACCATTTGCCATGATGTTTATTCCAGATCTTTTTCTCAAGTTCAACACCGCTTTCTGGATATTTTGGATCAGGGACCCCTTTTTTTTGTCTGCCAAAATGGACGCATTCGTGAAGGGTGGCGGCAAGGACTGTCTCACAGGCTAATTCCATGTTATGGTCGATTTGGAACTGTAGCGTCATCTCTTTATCCAGAGCAATTCGTTTAGGGTAATCGGGGTCAAACCGGCCAAGCGCCCGAAGACCGGATGTATTGATTCGGAGATCCTTGATATCAATAAAGGGTTGACTCAAAGGGTTTGTCATAAGATTTTTTGCCTCTGATTCGCTTAAGTGACTGAAATGGCAGAATACGGCCAGCCTGTCCGGGGATCTGGAAAATTCTTCCAGGGCCTCTGGAACGAATGCCACCAGCCGGTTAAACCGGGAATCATTTTTAACTATTGCTGGAAATCGGGCCATGCTTTACCCTCCTATAATATGCCTAAGGCCGTTGCCAATTCTTTGATATTCTGCTTGGTCAGTTGAGAAAAATCTACTGTATTGTCAGATGGGTAATTGGGAAACAGTTTTTTAAACTCATCGGAAATTTTAAGGTCTTCCAAAGAAGCTTCCAAGAAGAGAGTGATCGCCTTCCGGGTGTCATTTCCGAGTTTTCCGTCCACCTTTTTAGGGCCCAAATCATACGTATCCTTCAGATGTTTTTGGATTTTTTCAATATCTGGATCAAATTCGATTTCTGAGGGTGGGGGGGCGACTTTCTCTCCTGTTTCATCTTTTGATTGCTGGTCTGTTTGTTCTGATTTGAATTCGATTATCAGGTAGGCAGTGGCATTCTTACTATCTTTGATAGGTACGGTAAAATGACTTCCTGCAACCGCTTGAGGCTTTGGTATCAGAACAAAAATATTGTTGGCTTTGTCAATGGATACAGCAATCTCTTTGGGCAAGACTTCCTGGACGATTGTGTAAGGGGGGGTTCCTCCGTTTACAAGAGCCTTAACCGAGGTCGCTTTGTTTGAGGTAAGGTCGAATTTTGCACCTGGTGTGATTGTTAAGGTTTCAATTCCAAAGTTTTCATGTAAGTCACAATTGCGAAACAGGTCTTTGGGGTATTGCAGCCCACCATCTTCAATGACTTTTTTCAGCAGGGACAAGATTGATTTCTTAGTTTTTGTGATATCGACTATCAGTGCGTACAAATGGTCACATTTGTTTCTGATACTGGGATCAACCCCGGCGATAAAAGTAAGGGAATCCTTTTTCGTCCTATCTTCCTTCGAAAGGACTGCATCCAGCTTGTCTTGTGGTATAAAATTACTTGGCACCTTGGACAATAACTTTTTTAATGCCTGATTATAAGTTAGACGGTCCGGCTCTGTTTTAGCGATTTCTGCCTCTACCTTTAACCGGATTTCAATCGTCTTGGATAGCAGAATCTGGCCCAGTTTGTTTAATTTTGTTGTCGTAGCGGTAATACTTTTGGAAAAGGTCTTTCCTTTTAGGGAAATGGATTCAGCATCACTCAGGACCATTTGAGTAAGACTGGCATTTTCCGGTTTAAGTGTGGCACTTTTACGATAGACTTCAAGATCTGCGATTTTTTCATCCAGTTTTTCTGTGAAACCGTTAAGATTATCCAGTTCGGTATTCAACAAAATCAGATTTAAATCCACATTCTGAAATGTATTCGCTGCACTGATCACACACTCAAGGGCCAGGGCACCTTGAAGCCAGATACGTTTGCGGGTGGTTATCAGGAACCGGTCCCCTGCCAGGGCTACTGTCCCGGCACCGAGTCCAAGCAGACCGGCTGTCTTAGCATCACCGCCGGTGGCGGCAATACCTAATGCAGCAGCAGCTGTTCCGATCATGATAGCATCAAGCCCCACCCTGGCCTTTATTTGCCCAGCGGATGCTGCTCGATAGGCCTCTTGTAGAGCTCTCGCATAGAGGCGTGCCAGGTCAATTGTGACATTATTTGCTTCATGATAACCTTCCGTACTTCTTATTGGAATATACTTGTTTTTATGCTGTTTTTCCCACTTCATATCCGGCCGGGACATCTCCGGCTCGACAAAAGGATTAATGGTCGAACATCCTGATAGGAAAAGTATCAGGATGATTGATAGAAAGGTTTCCTTTGACCTATATTTTTTAAATGACATAAAAAGTTCTCCAAAATTTTTGAAGCTTTGCCTGGGGTTATAAATAATTTAATAAATAAAACCTTAATGGATTCGCAGAACCTTTACTTTTATCTTGCCCTCATTATTTCCATAATGTGTTTTTTTATCATTCGCAAAGGGCATAAATTCACCAGACTTTTGGATCTTGATTTTAACCGGTCCTTTCCCTATTTGAAATGAATAATCGTCGTCATCTGTTACACAACCGCACAGGCAGAACCAGTTAGCATCCGGCATTCGCTTAAACGGTTCCATGAACGCAATCCCAACCTCGCGCAATCCCAATTGCTGATTACCTCTATTCCATCCTTCCGGGCCACATTCAATACTGGCATCTTTCCATTTTTGACCAGGCACCACAGAAAATTCATAGGTCGCACCTTTTTCAAGCATCAGCCCTGTGTGATTATTTATTTGGCTGGCAAATACGGTGATTTCTTTTATTTGAACTTGGGCTTGGTCATCCGGATTTGAAAAATACCTCAAGTCACTTCTTGGCGTTTCTATATGCTGTTTAAGTCCATTGCAATCTTTCATCCGTTTGTCAGCGTATACGATGGCATGGCTTAAATTCTTCAAGGATTTCGGGCGATAATCACCATCTCCATTGATGCGGGAGGCAACAGACCAGTGTACCAATGGCTTTTTCCCGGTCGGTTTATCGTTTTCAATTACGCAGCAGAGACGATCGGTAAGCGTGAGCCAATCAACAATGATAAACCTGTCCTGTTGATGGTTCTTTCCAAATACATTCGGGTTTCGCATCAGATCATCCAAACCAATCCCATAATCTACACCTTCTGGCACGATTGATTGAAACATTTCTTGAGTGGGCATCGACCATTTGGCTTCCGGCACATGATCTGAAATCCAGTCCAAAAAATATTCCAGGGCATTATCTGACAGCCCATCCCGATAATAACCTCCCCCGACATCAGAGTGAGCACCGGGAAACCAAACTTCGTCCACGACACCCTCTTGATAGTTCATCAATGTTGGTTGAAAGCCTTTTCGCTTGTCATCCAGACTGATACAATGCAAGGCTTTTACAACAGTTCCCGGTAAACTGTGACCGTTTTCAAAAACTACTTCGGATTCCGGGCGATCCGATTTTGACATATTGGGCATCCCAATACTGGCCACCGTGTCAAACAATGCCTCATATACGAATTTATCAATATTTGCATAGGCGTGATTTGTTTTGGATTTTTTAATGAACTCTTTTTCGATGAGAGCTACAAATCGTCTCGCCAATGCAGAACCTCGGCTGAAACCGGTTACCAGAAGTTTCTCCCCGATCTCATAGCTGTCCTTAAAATCCTGCAGGGCTTTTTTTAAAATTGATGCAACATCTGATTTCTCACCGGAAAAAAGCATATTATATAATCTTTTTACTCTGGAGCCATAGGTACCGACACCATGATAATAAAATACCCTCTGGTTCGTACCATCCCAACTGGATACATAATCAGCCCCATCTTCCTTGGGCAGCAAATTTCCCCCTAACATAAGGTGAAACTTTAAAACATTGGTGATTTTGTCATCCTCTTTTGTACCTTTATAATCTACATCCTGTAACGCATCTGAAGGTTCATTACTTGTCCCATCGAAATTAAAAATC
>CAXHYW010000269.1:0-5589 GCA_964021475.1 uncultured Desulfobacteraceae bacterium
TAACCGAAGTTATGGTATAAACCCCCTATGTTAGATTATAAATTATTGCAGGCATTGGCCAATGTTATCCAAGAGGGGGGTTTTGACAAAGCATCCCAACGGTTGAACATCACCCAGTCGGCGGTTTCCCAGAGGATAAAACTGTTGGAAGACCAGTTGGGAACCCTGCTGGTGACCCGGACGGTTCCACCGACACCCACCACCCAGGGCAAACTATTACTCAAACATTATATGCAGGTGCAAAGCCTTGAAACAGACCTTGAGGTGAACCTAATCCCCCTGGCCCGGGAAAATTTTCACCTGTTTTCTTTAGGAATAAACGCCGACAGCCTGGCCACCTGGTTTTTTCCGGCAATCACTTCTTTTTTAAAGGAGAACCGGGTACTGCTGGATTTAAAGATGGATGACCAGGAGCAAACCCACAAATTGCTCAGAAACGGAGAGGTATCCGGCTGTATCAGCTCCGAGAACACACCGGTTCAAGGGTGTTCGGTCACCCCCATTGGTACCATGAATTATCGAATGGTCGCTGCACCCCAATTTTTACAGACACATTTTCCCCAAGGGTTTGAAAAGGATCGCCTAAAAACAGCACCCGCCGTTGTTTACAATCGCAAGGATGATCTCCATGCAAGGTTTTTAAACACGATTTTTCAAACACGGGTCTCCCGGAAATCGACATCGGAAAATTTCTTCAAAAACATTCCCATCCATTATCTGCCGTCTCCGGAAAAATTTGTTGATTTGATTCTTGCGGGTCTGGCCTATGGCATAGTTCCGGATCTCCAGGGGTTGACCCATCTAACGACCGGTCATCTCATCGATCTTGTGCCGGATACCCATATCGGGGTGGACCTTTATTGGCACAGGTGGAACTTAAGTTCACTACTTTTAGATGAATTTTCAAAGACAATTGTTAAAAATGCTGTGATCTGTTAAAAAAAATCATGACCCTTCACTTGAACGATATCATTGACCTGGACTACCTTTTGAACATAGACGATCAAAGGGAGTCCGGTGAACAGCGGCAAAAGACCCTTGCAAGGGACCGGGAGATCTTCACCCAGATAAATAATGGGAAAACGGATCATGAAAAAGAGGCCCATAAAAAAGAGACCCATAAAAAGCAGGGAGATTCTTCTTTGATCCTCTCATGGCTTGAATACCGAAGACTGGTATTTTTCCATGAAGCAGATGACAACACGCACACCCTGCTGCCGGGAACGGTATTTTCCTCCCTTTACCGCTTCTGTATTTATTTGCTGGTGATAACCGGTTTTTTATCCGGCATCTCCATGGTCTATTCATTTCTGGCCTACCACGGGGCACGGCCCATCAATGTGACAATCTTCTTTTTTGTTTTTATTTTTCTCCAGGTTCTGTTGTTCGGACTGACCTCTTTTTGGATAGTGCGTCAATTTATCATGGAAAAAACTGGAAACACGGGCCATCGACCGTCCATTGTCCAAACCCTGTTGTCTGATGTTTTCTTCAGAGGCTTGCCAAAAATTTTTAAAATGATTCACAAGCCCGTTGACGAAAAAAAAATGGAAGCCATGGAATACATCGCTTCCCTGATCCGGATGAGACGCCATGAATATAGCGCTGTTTTTTTCTGGCCCTTTTTTATTCTCTCTTCCATCTTTGCCGCCTCTTTTTCCGCAGGGGCCCTGGGGGGGACCCTGTTCCGGGTAGCGGTCAGTGACATGGCCTTTGGCTGGCAATCCACCCTCATGACGGCCAGCACCCGTATCCATGAATATCTGTCCATCATCGCCCTTCCCTGGTCCTGGCTTGTGGAGAAAGAGCTTGCCCATCCGACGCTTGAACAGATAGAAGGGTCCAGAATTCTATTGAAGGAGGGCATTTCCACCCTTGCCACAAAAGATCTGGTTTCCTGGTGGCCCTTCCTTTGCTTTGGTCTAGTGTTTTACGCGGTTCTGCCACGATTGATACTGATTATGGCAAGTTTCATAGCCCAGAAAAAAGCGATGAACCAATATGATTTTGAGCGCCCCCGGTTTAAAAAATTGATGATCCGCATGCAGTCTCCGGTCATGGATATCCGGTTTACCGAAGCGCCGGTAGCCGATTCAGGTCAGCCCCCCCTGTCACCCCATTTGGTTTCGGGTTCCTTTGAGCCCGCTTCATATACATCTGGTGGACCTGGCCCTGAAACAATTTCAGCAGAACCCACCCGACCCAAACCTTCTCAGTCCAAGCCCTCTCAGTCCAAGCCTTTCCGGCCTGGGGCGTCCCGATCCGAGGCTTCCTGGTCCAACACAGCCTGGGTTCTGGTTCCGGGTTCTGTGTATGGAACCCATAATATGGGGGAGATCAAAGGCGTTATCCACCGGCAATTATTTTTTGATGTTCACTCAATCCTTCCCATTACATTTGATTTTGAGGCGGACCGGGAGCAACTGCTTGCCCTGGCAGCCGATGAGATTGATCAGATCATTGTGCTCCAGGAGGTCTGGCAGCCTCCCATCCGGGGACTGCTGTATTATTTTGTCCAATTAAAAACCGAAATATTCAAGGAGATCCCCCTGTGGATCCTCCTGACCCAGACCCCTGGGGAGGAAAACCCAATTGTGGACGGGGAAGATATCAATTTCAAGGTTTGGAAACGGGCCATCCACCAATTGGACAATCCAGATATTTTGGTGGAGCGGGTGCATAAATGAATCCTCAACTTTCTATCCCGGAATTTGCGGTTATAGGTCATCCCAATGAAGGCAAGTCTTCCGTGGTCTCCACCCTCACCGAGGATGACCAGATCCGGGTGAGTCCGGTACCGGGGGAAACTACGGTTTCCCGAACCTATACCGTTGAAATTGATAACGAAAAAATTATTCGGTTTGTGGATACTCCCGGGTTCCAGGCGCCTCGGCAAACCCTGGCCTGGTTCAAGGCCTATGAAGGGGATCCTGAAACAATTCTGGAACAATTCATTGAAACCTTTCACCGGGATCCTTTTTTTGCCGATGAGTGTGAACTCATGGCGCCGATTGCCAGGGGGGCGGGCATTATCTATGTGGTGAACGGCTCAAGGCCGGTCCGGGACGACGATATTGCGGAAATGGAAATCTTGAGACTTACAGGCAGCCCCCGCATGGCCATCATTAATTCCAAGCAAATGGACAAGGATTTTACCCAGGAATGGAAGCAGGAGTTCCGAAAACATTTTAATTCCATCCGAATCTTTAATTCCAACACGGCTGATTTCAAGGAGCGTATCCGCATGCTTGAGAGCCTGAAAGCCATTGACCAGGATTGGGAAAAGGCCCTATCAAAGGTAATTTTAGCCTTTCAGGAGGAATGGAAAAAAAGGAATCGCCTAGCCTGCGCCCATATCACCCTAGGGTTGGAAAAAAGTCTTTGTTTCTCTGTGTCTGAACGGCTTTCCGGAACGTCTGACCCGGTCCAGGCCCGGGAACGACTCAACCTCTCCTTTCAAAAGGGGGTCCGAAAAATTGAACAAGAACTGTTCGCACAGATTAAATCCCTGTTCAAACACCATCTCTATGACTATCCCCTGCCCGACTATTCCCTGCTTCAACATGACCTGTTTTCAAAACAGACCTGGGAACTTCTGGGACTGACCCAGGGCCAGCTGGCTGCGGCCGGGGCGGTGGTGGGCGGCAGTATGGGAATTGTCATGGACACCGCTGCCGCTGGCCTGACCTTCGGGGTATTTACCGCCCTGGGAAGTCTTTTGGGGGCAGGATCTGCCCTTTTGGGCGGCAAAAAAATTGCCAAAAAAACCAGCCGAACCCTCCAGTTAGGGGGGGATCGCCTAGAGGTGGGGCCCAATAATAACCTCCAATTTCTCTATGTCCTCATGGACCGTGCCCTGATCTATTATGCCCATATGATAAATCGGGCCCATGGCCGAAGGGAGATGACGGCGCCGGAAAATGGCAAAAAAAGTGGCAAGCACAAAGCGGGCATCTCTTCCACCCTTACCCCGGACCAGCGGAAAATCTGCACCCGATTTTTTAAATCTGTCAACGGTCGAGCCGTTCTCAAGGGGAAAAAAGCCATTCCAGAATTTGCCCTTCTGGTAGAATCTTTGCTGGAAAAAATTGCCAACCAGGACACCTGACCCTTAATTTTTTAACGAGACTTTTGAATAACCGCGGCTTAAGCTATGAAGAATATTTGGAAACCGGAAATATTACTTGTGTCAAAAGAATAAATTTGCATATAGTTAAGTTTGATATAGTCAAACTAGCTTTATGTTCTAGTTTCTGATACTAGTTTTCGCTGGAAATTGTTCGCTCATGAAAGGAGTCTAATCTAAATGCTATCCCACCTTTTTAATCCCATCCAGATAGGAAATATGACAGTAAAGAACCGGCTGATGATGTCAGCCATGAGTATTAACTTTGGCGTGGATGAAAACTGCCATGTGACCGATCAACTCATTGAATATTTTGTGGAGCGGGCACGGGGGGAAGTGGGCATGATGCTGGTGGGGGGGGGTAGTGTCCACCCCGGCGGCCAGGAACTGCCGGACCTTCCCCAGATGTATGATGATTCCTGTATCCCTTCATTAAAAATCATGGTGGACCGGGTTAAAAAATATGATACCAAATTCGGGGTCCAGCTCATGCACGGGGGTCGCCAGTCCTATCTTCCCCAAAAGGTAGCCCCATCAGCCATCCCTGCGCCAGCGGTTGTCAAAGGAGAGGTCCGGGCCCTTAGGGTTGAAGAGATAAAAGAATTGGCCGCCTGTTTTGGGGATTCTGCCAGGCGATGTCGGGAAGCCGGGTTTGACTTTATTGAAATCCATGGCGCCCACGGGTACCTGATCAACCAGTTTTTAGCACCCAATTCCAATATCAGGACCGACGAATACGGCGGGTCCTTTGAAAACCGGACCCGGTTTTTATTTGAAATCATTGAGGCCATCCGAGAACGGGCAGGCAAAGAGTTTCCCGTGGGGATTCGCATCAACGGAAACGACTATATTGAAAACGGCTGGGAACTCAAAGACACCCTGCGGCTGGCCCCCTTGCTGGAACAAGCCGGGGTGGTGTATCTTCACATCTCCGGCGGGGTCTACGGGTCCACGGAATTGACCATCCCCTCCATGTATACCCCCCAGGGCTGTTTTGTCCATTTGGCCGAGGCCGTGGAAAAGGTGGTGAACATACCGGTGATCACCGTGGGCAGGATCAAAGACCCGGAACATGCCAATCAGATTTTAAAAGAAGGAAAAGCCGACATGATCTCCATGGGGCGATCGTTTCTGGCAGACCCCCAATATCCGAAAAAAGCCAGGGAAGGCAATCTTTCCCAGATCCGACCCTGTGTGGGGTGCTGCCTTGGCTGCATCCATGCGGTTCTGGCAAAAGAGCCTGGCTCCTGTGTGGTCAACCCCGACGTGGGAAGGGAATACAAAATCAAGGAAGAGACCGCATCTCAAACCCGTCTAAAGGTTCTGGTGGTAGGGGCAGGGCCTGCAGGCATGGCCGCTGCCAGAATGTTCTCTTTGGGAGGGCATGATACCCTGATTTGTGAGCGAGAAGACTCCTGTGGCGGCCTTTTGTCCCTGGCCGCCACGGCTCCCGGTCGGGGGGA
>CAXHYW010000270.1:0-5580 GCA_964021475.1 uncultured Desulfobacteraceae bacterium
TCACCGGGGGTTTCATCGGAAAAATAAAATTCCAGGTCATCCACAAACCCCATGATGGCGGATTTGCATTCAAAATGAAGATACTGGTCGTTTTCCGTGACAAGAGTCATGTTATCCAGGGAGGCAATCACTTTTTTCAGTTTTATGAAGGCCATTTTTTTTTCTCCCTTATATTCAAAGGGGAGGATTGAGTGGTCCGCGTCTTTAGTCTGGCTTGCGACACAATTGGGACTATTGGGGCAATCGGTCAATTGTTCGTTGTGTAACCCAATATTTTCCGGCGGCTTTCCGGCACAGGAAAAAAACAGCATACAAAAAATTATAACACCTAACCCTCTCATGATTCACTCCTTTTACATCCGATTATGGCGTTAATCCACTTCAATTATACGTTCGCCGGTACTCATGTTTATTTTTTCATTCTCATCCAGTTCAATGATGTGATCACCCGTTTTGAGATCAATGTAATCCCCGCCACCCAGGTTTAGGGTCTGATCTCCGGTTTTCATGTTGATGGAATCCCCTTCGCTGGTATAGGTTGTGACATCGCCGGATTTGAGATTAACTGAATCTTTTTTATCCGGTCGTGCCTTGTAACCAGGTGGCATTTTATTTTTATGGCTGTTACTCCTGTAGTTGTCAGACCCCCTTGTATGGGTATCCGTGGGCTTATGTCGATGATGAGATCTCCGGTTATAGGATCAATGTAACTTCTTTCCTGTAAATTAATATCATCATCGGCCCGAAGAACAGAGGGATTGCCCAAACAAAGGCTTCCCATCAAGAACAGATTAACCAATGTAATGGCAAGTGTATTTCTCAGAATTGTTTCCCTCCAACGGATTTTTTTTCAATCATTAATTATCTGCTATCCACAAGGATCTCCACACAGCGATTGAGCATCCGGCCTTCTTATAGTTTTTTACCGGAAAATGGCGGTTAAGATCTTCAATCTTTGACAGGGTTTATGTTTAATTTCTGGGCGGTGTATATCCCCTCAAGAACAAGGTCGGGTATAATCTCGTCAAATATGCCTGAATCTCGGTATAATCCTGCAAAACCACCGGTACCAATGATGAGCGGTTTTTCACCTTTAAAATTTTGTTTTGTGATCGATTTTGTGATCTCTTTGACTATCCCCAAAGTTCCATAATAGAGTCCTGCCTGAATACTTTCGATGGTCGTTTTCCCACATGTTCTGGTTGGTTTTATAATTTCGACTTTGGGCAGCTTGGCTGTCCTTTCTTCCAAAGACTGCATGGCAATTTTCATCCCAGGGGCTATGGCACCCCCAAGATACTCACGATCTTTGGTCAGCACATCAAATGTTGTTGCAGTTCCGAAGTCAACAATAATAATATTCTGATCAGGAAATCTTGTGTATGCACCAATGGCGTCTGCAATTCGATCGGCTCCCACTTCTCCGGGATTTGCGTATTTAATTTTCAATCCGGTTTTTACACCTTGTTTCAATGAGAAGGGCTCCAGGTTAAAATAATGGCGGCAAGAGTTTGTGAGTGAGTGGTTCACATCGGGAACAACACTGCAATAGGCAATTCTTTTTATCTCACCGGGGTCAAACCCATTTTCCTTGATGACAGACCGCAGGAAGATACCGATTTCATCAGATGAAATCCCTTTGCTCATGGCCTTTCGGAAACGATAGATCACTTTGTCCTGTTTATATAATCCACCGTATAATTGTGTATTTCCAATATCAAGGCATAGTATCATGTGGTTTTAATTCTCCTTTTAGCAGGCTGGAGTGTGGGGCAGCCATTTCTTATTTTGTATCAAACATTATCTCTATATGCAGACATTATCAATTAATCGAACCTCTCCCAAAAAAACAGCGCCAAAAATTCTTTTGTCCAAAATTTGTAAATAATCGATAATAAAACCATTGTTACTCAGTTCTTTTTTCATTTGAGCTAAATCCATTTGAGAAGAAATTGTTTGGTAGAACAATGGCGCGATTTTTTTTTGTTCATCGGTCAGTCGTTTGTTTCGGGAACTCATCGCCAATCCGCTTTCTTCTCTGATGAGCGGGCAGGGGATGATTTTGGTATCCATAAAAAATGTTTGTGTCATCGCTTTTATCAGATGGTATTGCTGCCAGTCTTTTTCCCCAAAGTATGCTTGGGTGGCCCGGGTAATATTGAGCAATTTCATTACAATGGTCAGCACCCCATCAAAATGTCCCGGGCGGGCAGCACCGCAAAGGTCTTTGGAAAATTCGGTCTCGATTACCTTGTAACGGTAGGCGTCCCTGTAAAGGTCTTCATAGCTCGGGTAGAGAAGGTAATCCACACCCACCGATTTAAGTTTGGCAATATCTTCATCCCAGGTAATGGGGTAATTGTTTAGATCATCCGGATTGTTGAACTGGGTGGGATTTATAAAAATGGTCGCGGCGGTCAGTTGGTTTTCCGATATTGATTTTTTTATCAGACTCATATGCCCCGCATGCAGCGCGCCCATGGTGGGAATCAGGCCCACGGTTCTGCCTTCTTTTTGTTTGGTTTTAAATATTTTGATCCATTGATCGACGGATTTGATGATCTGCATTATTTTATACCTCCCCTTTTCTGATCGTGTCAACAAAAGACCGGTAAACATTCTGGTATAGATCACCTTCCAATGCATGGATGTTTTTCTCAATGGTCGCATCATCCTTTCTGGCCAGTGGACCTGTTAGCGCATCTACCCAATTGAGGTTCAGGTTTTCAAAAGTTTGTTCCATATAGGGGAGCAATAGTTCCGGCTCCAACTTCAATTTATCCTGAAAATCATGAAACACCTTTTGCCACAACATGGTTGTAAAGTTTCCGCTTAAAACACAGAGACTGTGATAAAGGGATTTTTTCTTAACATCCATGGACCTTGATGGATTGGGCAGCTCCGGTAATATTTCACGAAGCGATACCTTTCCATTTTCATGTATAAAGGGGATGAGCTGGTATTTTTCCAGAGGATATAATATTTTGGAAAATGTCATTAAGGGATGTATTGATGGGATGTTTTCCACATGGAGGCTGCCTGAAAAATGAATGGGATTCATCTCTTTCAAGCCGGGGTGTTTTCCCATAAAATCTTCTATGGCATCATCGTTTATCAATAAAAAAACAGCCCGTGATCCTTTTAAATAGGCAACCGGATCTTCAAGGCTGTTTCTTCGGCGGGACCATTGTTTATGTTTAATACCGCTCATCTTCAAATATTTGCAAAAATGAGTAGCCATACGTCCGTCGCCTATTATTCCACAGCGAAATTTTTTCTTCATCGGTACCTGTCCTTTTAGAATCAAGTCCTAAATTTAAGCGTAAAAACAATAATGTTTGTGTAATCACATGCCAAAAGGCTTTGTGTTACCATTAAAATTTAATGCCAAATTAAATACGGTTTGTTCCCTTCAAAGTCAATAGTCAATCATTTAAACCGACAATAACGGATGGAACTTAAAGACCACAAGGCCATCCGTCATTGAGTGCAGATTTTGGGTTTACTCCGGCATAAGGGTGAGGACATGGGCAGCGTTTTTTTCAATGAGCTCCGTTGTGAAAATGATGGGTCGATACTGGTTTTGGATAAACATTTCTGCCTGGTCATCATAAAAACTTCCCATGAAATTGCCTGAATTGCCAGTTGGCAGGATGCTCCAGGATGCTTCAAGGTCATTGCAGTCAATCAACCGCCGGGTAGAGGGCAGGGATGACACTTTATAATCATGATTTCCTGTTTTTGATTTGAGTTTATTGATGGCGGTAAATTCTGCGGGGCTTGGGAAAGGGCCGACATTAAATAAAAGGTTCAAGGGCTTTTTCCTGCCGATGGCATGGACATATTCAATGGTGTGAACAGATCCCCATGCCCAGTCTTTTTCCTGGGTTCCCAGGGTGGTTGTGATGTCTGTTACGGCATTCTTAAAACCAGTTAGAACAATGGTATCCCTGGATTTGGGGGTTAAGTCGGGTGTTGTTCCCATAATGGGGGGAGCACTTGATCCCAAGAGTCTTTTTAAAAAATCCCAATGATCCACCAGGTTGAGATAGGTTTTTAAATTGTCCGGGCCGATATGGGGTTCAAGTGCTTGTTTTAAAATATGATACACCGTGAACTGGAAAACAGTCCCTCCGGTGGTCTTTGTTGTCATGAACCCGTCCCAGTCCTTGAGCGCCGCTAGTGCTGTTTGCTCATTTATGGTGAACCCGGCTTGTTTTTCTTCCAGTATGGAAGAAATGGTTTTTGTTATTGGAAGACCTGCAAAAATCTTTGCATCGGTTTGGATCTCTTTGAGTTCTTCCAAGGTCCATTTTTCTTTTTGGGACAGCAATTCATAGATTCTGGCAGCCCGGTCCGATGGTCTGAAATACCCGGTTATAACCCCAATGGGATCAATGGGGGTGAAGGTGGATATGTTATTGGCAGTGATGATCAACCCGTTATCCGGGTTGACCAGGTGGGGATTGGATTCAAAGGGAAGATATCCCAGGAACTCATCCTTTCCAGAGCTGCCATCGTGGATTTGTTTGCCGCTGACGTGTGCGGGGCGGATGGGCAGGCGTCCCGCAGCCCACCAGGCAATGTTGCCCTTGGCATCAATATAAGAGATGTTCAAACCGGGCGCAGCCAGTTTTGAGACAGCCTGTCTGAAATCTGTCAGATTTTTGGCCTTGCCCATTTCAAATACCACATCCAGGATGGGGCTATCTACCTTGTGATAGACCCAGGAAAGGGCCACGGGTGTACCGGTGTATCCCTTGATAAAATCGGAGATGACAGGACCGTGGGACGTGATTCTGATGGTCAGAATTTCGTCGGGCTCTCCCTTTACCTTTATGGTTTCCGTAATGGTTTCAATGGGGGTCCATTCTCCCTCAAATTTTACAAGATTTGGGTTTTCAGGATGAAAGGTTTCCCCATACAGGTCCAGGTCATCGTTTTCAAACATGGTGATGGCCCAGGCTTTGGTTCCGTTATGGGCCAGCATGGGAAAGGGCATCAAGGGCAGGTGATAGCCGTAGTTCTCATATCCCGGGTATTGGACATGGGCTTCATACCAGACCCCTGGGTTGGCAATGCCGATGTGGGGATCGTTTGCCAGCAATGCATGCCCGTTCTGACTTCGGCTGGGTGCCAACACCCAGGAGTTGCTGCCGGTAAAGGGGGGAACAATTTTTGCCACCTGTTCCAGGATATTTTCAAGAGGCGTTGCAAGTCCAGCATAACTGTTCTTATCAATGCCGGTTGAAGCAGTCTGTGCCTGGAGGGGGGAGGGAGGTAGGTTTCCTGTGGGTTCCATGATGGAAACATTGTTTTCCAGGGCGTAGTCCGGGAAAACCATTTTAAGATCGTCCTGGGTTAGATAGGGTGCTAACATTGTGTAAAGAGAATCGCGTTTAATGCCGTCAGCAAAGGAATAGGCCACATACCCCATCATGCTGATGGTGTCAAGCCGTGTAAAGGGAGCGGGCTTGAATCCAAGCAGCGTATATTCAACGGGCAGGGGGGATTTTTCAATGAATTGATTAATCCCCCTTAGAAAGGAATCCAGGTATTGGAGTGCTTCCGGATTGATCT
>CAXHYW010000271.1:0-5578 GCA_964021475.1 uncultured Desulfobacteraceae bacterium
AGGCAAAGGTATTTAAGCTTTCTTCCAGCACATCAAATTCCGGAGTGGAACTCACGCGGCTACCGTTGTCTTTTGGCTGCTCAAAAGCCGTTATCACATCTACAATCGACAACGTCTCAATATCCATTCCCGGACAATATCCCAAGTGACCATTGGAAACGTTGACCTGAAATAATAGATTTGATTCCATAAGCTTTACCAAAAAAAATTTTATGATTCCCAGGGGAAGCTTTAATTCTTTTGAGATATCCATATCCGTGGCTGGCAATTCTCCTTTTGCAAACCGCTTAACGCAAAACAGAACCACTCTCAACGCAATCAGTTTTTCTTGGCGTATACTCAAATCGTCATAATCCAATGCATTATTATCAAGGCTTATAGTATTCTCCCAGGCAAATGCAATTTCTGCCCCAAATAACAAAATCACCCAGGAGATCTGGAGCCAGACGAGAAATAGTGGCAGAGCAGCAAAACTGCCGTAAATCGCATTGTAATTGGAAACCCCTACCTGAAATTTCAAATAAAATATCTGGACAAACTGGAAAATAGTACCGGCCACAATGGCCCCCACAATGGCCGCCTTGGCATCTATTTTTTTGTTGGGAATAATCACATAAAAAAAGACGAACAGCACCCAAATGGAAAGAAACGGGAAAATATTAAATCCAAATGAGATCAAGTGTTCAAGATTTTTTGGCAGCTCGAGAAAGTCCATAAATTTCCCCAGGCGGGTGGTGACAAAGATAGTGGCACTGCTTGAAAAAAGCACCAGCAACCCTGCTGCAACAGAAATGGTCATATAATCGGTAATTTTACGAATAATGGACCTGTCATCTTTCTCCCCCCAGATTTGATTAAATGCATTTTCAATATGCCCCAACAATTTTACCAGAGAATATAGGAGAAAGATGATCCCTAAAATTGCCATGGGCCCGCCATTGGTTTTGTCCAACAGATTGGTTGAAAATTCCAGAACATTATTAATGATCTCTTCCCTGCCTTGAAACATGTCCAAAACCTTGGCTTCAAGAAACTGCTGGAATCCAAACCCCTTGGCAATACCAAAAGCCATGGCCATTACCGGAACAATTGAAAAAAGGGTATACAGGGTCAGGGAAGATGCCCTCAGGGAGCAACGATCCTGCCCAAATCCCTTAACCGAAGAAACAATGACCCTCACGCATTTGTGATACCAATAAAAGGTTTCTTTTTCATATTTCATAACCAGATACCCCCCTAGCGTCTAACCATCGCTTTAATCGTATTAGCCCTTCCTCGGTGGAGATGGCCGGCACATACCCCAGATCTTTTTTTGCCCGGGAGATGTCAAACCAATGGGAGGTTGCCAACTCCTTTGCGGCAAAGCGGGTCATGGGCGGATCTTTTTTGATCCCCAAAAGCCTGTAGATCCATTCAAACACCCCCCCGGCTATATATGCCGTTCTGGCAGAAACCTGACCCTTTATGGGGGGAAGTCCTGCGGCAGAAAGAAAGGCATTGGCCAATGTCCATTTTGAGATGGGCGCATCTTGACTGATAAAATAAATATTTCCAGAAAGAGACGGGTTGGTTAACAATTTTTCTGCGGCAAGAATATGGGCATCGGCTGCATTGTCCACATAAATGGTGTCCACCAGGTCTGGGCCTGTTCCAATTCTTTTCAAACGCTTTGCCCGACGAAGAATGGTCGGAACCAGATGGTTGTCTTCGGGTCCCCAGATCAAATGAGGCCTAAGAATAATGACGGCCAACCCCTTTTGCGCGGCAGCAACAACCGCTTTTTCAGCCATTGCCTTGGTTTCAGGATAGGGGGCCAGATAGCTTGCAGGATAAGGAATGGATTCATCCAGATTTTCCATATCGGATTCATCAAAGATCACACTGGGAGAACTGGTATAAATCAGCCGGGCCACACTGTTTTCCAGGCATGCCTCTATCACATGCTTCGTTCCCGTAACATTGACTGAGTAATAACTTTGGAAACTCCCCCATATTCCGGGTTTTGCCGCCACGTGGAATATGGTATCCATCCCTTGAAATGCGTTTACAACCTCCTGCCGATTGCACAGATCCCCTTGAATTTGCGCCACCCCCATCTCCTCTAATTCCGGATACCACTGCCGGGAAAAAGAGGTGACATTCAGTTTTCTTTGGATCAATTTTCGGGCAATCACCTTTCCAAGGAACCCTCCACCGCCGGTAACCAATACATTCTTAATTTTCATTTTTTCCTTCTTTATTGTATTTCCCACTAAAAAAAAAGCATCTATGCTTGACAAAGGGTTTGTTTTAAAGTAGAAAGATTCCACTTTTGCTGAGCGGGAATAACTCAGTGGTAGAGTGCGACCTTGCCAAGGTCGAAGTCGCGGGTTCAACTCCCGTTTCCCGCTCCATTTTTTTTCCTCCCTTTTTTAATCCCTCTTTATCCAAATTCAGCTCAATTAGAATTCAAGCGTTTGACCCATTTTATTTTCCATTGCCAGTTTATAAACAGCAGATGCCACCGTCAAATCAAACAATCCCATTCCCACGGATTTAAAAAAAATGGTTTTATTCTCCAAAGAAATCGGTTTTTCCAGCAAAGCAGAAAATGCATGGATTTTTTCAGGTGCCACTATCCTTTTTTCAAGGGGGATACAAATATCACCCGACTCTTTGGCAGCAAACAAGGTATCCACATACACATGATCCGCAGTTGTTATGACCGCGTCGGGAAACTCCTTCATTTCCGGTTTAAAAGACCCGATGGAAATAAATGTTTTCCCTTTCACAAGAGACGGGTCATCGGCAAACAATGGCCGATGGCTGGTGGTGGCAGCAATAATCAACTGGGATGCCTTCACCAATTCTTCACAGTTTTCCGTAGTCACATAGGTCACCTGGGGAAATAGTTTTTTCAAGGCATGGGCCATCTTGTCAGCTGCTGCAAGCTGCAAATCCCCGATCCATAGATTGCGGATCCTCCGGTTATGGAGAAGATACCGTGCCTGGCTAAGCCCCTGGACCCCTGCGCCAAGGATACCCGCCGTTTCAAGATTTTCAGGTGTTAATAGCGCTACCCCCAGCCCCCCGACGGCACCGGTTCTTACGGCAGTAAGAGCAGCACCATCCATGATGGCCAAGGGCTGACCCGTTCTATTATCCGAGAGTGCCAACACCCCGTTCACAGCAGGTTGATTAAATTTAATGGCTTCGGGAAATACAGAGACAAGCTTTGTTACAAAAAAATCATTGCTAAAACAGGGCATCAATAGCAAGGTATTTTGCTCATTTTCCACATGTATCCGATCGGGCATGTTGTAATCGTTTTTTAAAACAAGCTCGTATGCTTTTTTGACGGCATCCTGAATAACTTTCTGATCAATTTTTCCGATATTTTTTTTGTTGATAAATAGCATGAGATCTCCAAGAGAGGAATAATGGTTTATTCTTCATTATCATATGAAACTTAAAATCTCCATGAAAACTCCCTTTTCCGGCCGTTTTTCCCTGGTGTTACACGGGCGCCTTTAAATAATGATAAGGATGGAACCAAAATCTTTTCCTTTCGAAAGGAATTATGGTAAAAAGACCTGATCTATCAACCATTATTCAAGGATTTTATTTGTGAATAAAAAAGAAAGTGTTTTGTGCATCCAGCGGGACCGCCTGCCCCCATCATGGGTCGAAAGCAAAAGTATTGTCCCTCTGAACCAGGGCATATTCATCGAAAAATGCACGTTGGCTGGTTTTGAATTTATCCCTCGACAAGAGGCTGAGAATAACCCCGGCTTTAAGCAGGTAATTCCCTATATTGTACTTCAGACCACAACCCTGGGTCATACCGCCATATATAACCGTCAGGGAAGTGAGAAACGACTCCATGATCTTTGGTCCTTAGGGATAGGCGGCCATATAAACCCCATTGATCAAAAAGAGGGGCACCTATCTTTCAAGGATATCTTAATATCCGGAATGGAGCGGGAACTTAATGAAGAGCTCTTGGAAAGACCGAAACTGGACACCATAGAATTTTGTGGAATTATCAGTGAAGAAATCACCGAAGTTGGCAGTGTACATTTAGGGGCGGTTTTCAGGATTCTTACCCAAACGCCTGAAGCCTATCTCCCTGGCCCCGAACTTTGCAGGTTTCAATGGGCGAAAACCAAGGCGCTCAATGAACTGAATATGGAACTTTGGTCTGAACTGGCCCTGGAACTTATTTCACTAAAACTTGTGAGTTAAAACCTTAAGCACCACGGAGTTTTCATCTTTAAGCACCCTGGAACCCCGGGTTATTTTACACAGACTGATGCCGTACTTTTCAGAGATCTTCCGCTGTGTCACCCCGCTGTGAAGATCTTTGAGAAGTTTCCATCTCAAAGAGATATCATCCAGCTCTGCCGGTGTAAAAATTTCATTAAAAAACCGGTTTAACTCATCAATCTCATTGATGGATGAAATAACGGATAACAATTCCTGATCTATGGTCATATATTTCCCCAAGTTTACGTTTCTAACCACAGAAACATACCCCGTTTAGCGTTTTTTAGAAAGTAAAAGTTTTATCCATCCTTCTCACCAAATGATTGAACCTGATAGGTATAAACCCGTAAACCTGCCGTTTCCCATTCGTTGGCAGCCAATCCGGCTTTGGAACAAAGATGACTTAAAAATTCTTCGGGTGTGGGAAGCTGCTCCCATACCTGGGGTAAAAAAGTGGCCCGGTGATGATTTTTCTCCAGGATCACCCCGTCCTCTCCCGGTACAAGAGCACAAATCAATTGCCTGGCATCTTTATAGGCCAGAGGTGTGGGTTTGCTCAAAATACTGATTTCAATATCTACCAGGGCCAGTTCATCCAGGGTCAGGGGGGCAAATCGACTGTCTTTGAAGGCTGCAAATACGGCATTTTCCCGAACACCCGCCTCCAGGGTTTTGACGGGTTCAATGTTTCCAATACACCCGCGAAGCCGTCCATTTTTATGCAGCGTCACAAAAACACCCCGTTTTTGTTTCAAGAACGCCTTAGAAATTTCAGTTGGGATCTCAACTTTTCCGAAACCCTTTTCTGTAAATTCCTTAGAAATACATTCCCGGGCCAATTGCAATAGTGCCAATTCCTTTTTGCTCAATACAGATTTTTCCATAAATTCTGATCTCCCAGTTGTTCCCGTTGGAACACAATATCCTTGGTTTAGAAACTAAAAAAAAATGATACATATCGTAAACAGACAACGAACCAGAGGGTGAGGGGTTTTGGGTACAGCAATCTTAAAAACTTCGTTTTATAGCGATAATCAATGAATTTTGCAGTAAACATACAAATATAACAAATTAATCCCCGTGGAACGTCCAATCTTACTGGATGCTTGCTTTTAATTCTCTTTTTCATCTGGAGTAATCCGGATTGACTCGATCCGCAATTTTTAATACCATGTCAGTTAGATTGGATCCGACCCCACTATCCGACCCACTAAAAAGCGGGCCCTCAACTACCCAAACACTAAGGCGATTTCAATGACTATCATTGATCAAAAACTTATTTATAAATTGATTGAAAATGGAGTCGAACCCTCCCTAATCCCCGGTTTCATCC
>CAXHYW010000272.1:0-5563 GCA_964021475.1 uncultured Desulfobacteraceae bacterium
TTTTTATCCCAATATCGCTTATTTTGTTGTCTCCCTGCGAAAGTAACTGATGAATCAGCTGGCAAGGCAGGGCAATGAACATCGTTTTTCAATAAAAACCTATTTCTATCTAAAATACAAGCAATTTTTAATAGCATTCAACGATAGATTTATGCCAGGCACACCGATGGGAAATGATGCTTTGATGGTTTGGGTTGAGCGAGCACCCTGATCGATTTTACTTAATCTGCCTTTTCACCCGGGTCATGGGTGAATGTATAGGGCACTTCTTTTCTGCTGACCCCGAGAAGGGTTGAAAGGGAATTGTCACTGGATTTTATCTTTTCGTATTCAGCGGCAAGAGAGGATAGGTTGTCCCAGCCAGTATCAGAATTCATGAAGTCGACCAGGCTTGTTTTATTGGACTGAAAACTTTTGGTGAAATCCAAAATCTCATTGTTTGCGCTCAGCTGATTAAATGTTAGTAAGAATTCCGTGTCCTCATTCAAGGCGTTTTCCATTTTTGTTTTTTGGGGAAACTTCTCATTGATGGTGACGTCTCCTTTTTCATTCAGGGAAAAACTGATTTCTTGATTTTCATCAACACCCAGCTCTTTTATCAAAGAGGTGATTTTTGAGTCCACGATTTTTTCCTGGTTTTCAGCCGCGGTTTTAAAATCATTCAACTTGAGCCGGCCCGTGGGATTCAGTCCCATGGACTCCCTTGTCCTTGCCTCGGCTACCCCTTTGGAAAGCGTAACCCTGTCCCCGGTTGGTGCCGATGGTTTTGTCTCTTTTTCCGTAGTTACTTCCGTGGATGTCACCGGGGTAGTGCTGGTGAGCTTTCCATTGGCGGTATAGTATGGATTGTTTAGGGTATTGTTAATCAGGGTCATTTTGTTTCCTTTTCAATAATATTTCAGTCGTTTTTTTACTGATTTGCAATTTTCGTACCAGTAAAAAGAAGTAAATATTGCCATGTAAATAAAGGGGTTGGTTAAATGCTCAGCATTTGCAAGGGAGATATTTAAGGAAAAAAATGCCTGGCTTGATTTGAAAAAGGAAAATGTATCCGGGTGGTTTTTGTGGGGGGGTACACACGCTTTGGTAAAGCAGCTAATCGCCGCTATTGTTCAGGGGGAAACAATAAATTTTTGTTTCCCCCCTTTTGATGGATGTGTAAGCGGGGTATTTTTATTAGATCAGATGATGTCGGGTTAATGCCGAGGTAACAATGAGGTCAACCAGCTGCCGATAGTCTTCCATGGGGCCAGGGGCTGAAGGGTGGTGCATGGTAAATATTTGGGGGCTCCAGCTTTTCACGGGTTTTAACCCCGGAATTCCATTGAGCTCGATGATTTTGAGTCGGCCCTTGGCATCCAGGCGCATGTCCGCCCTGACATGGTCCAGGCAGTTGAGGGCTTCCATGGCCTGACGGGTGACCTTGATGGCTTCTTTTGTGTGGGTGTTGGTGGGGTTTATTTTGGTGGCACCCACTCCCCGCAGTTCCGCTCTTAAAATGGGGTACTTGCCAAACAGGGCGGCATCCACATCCACGCGGCCGGGAAGAAATTCCTGGAGTTCTCCATTGCCCAGCATGAGGACGGTATATTCCTGTCCCGGCAGATATTCTTCCACCAGGGCTGGTTGGTCAAATTCCCTGTGGATATAGGCCACCTGTTTTTCCAGGGCCTCTGGGGTTTCAACCACTGAGTTGTCGCTTATCCCCACGGATCTGGATTCATAGCTGGGTTTTACAAAGGCGGGGAAGGCGATGTCCGGCATGGGCGCTCCCTTTTCAATCTGGTAATGGTAGGGCACGGGGATCCCATGGGCATCCATGATTTTGTGGGTGGCGGTCTTGTGTATCAAGGCCTTCATGGTGGCGGCATTGGGGCCGATGTAGGGAATCTTGCGGTCATCAAGGATATCTGCCAGCCATTTTTCATCTCCGTTGCCCATCCCGATGGTTTCAGATTTTTCGGAGATGTGGTAGAGGGCACTCCAGGCAATATCAAATTTTTTCGTTTCAATGGCGGTGTAAAATTCGTCCATGGTGGAAACAAAGGCAATTTCTGCATCTTTGCCAGAGGCCTTGATGGCCTTGCAGATTTCCTCTGTCACTTTGATGTCGCCCCATCCTTGGGCATCACCGGCGGGTCCTGTAATCAATAATATTTTTTTCATTTCTCTCCTGATTTTTTTAGTACTTTATATGAAACTCCGGCCAAGGTATTGCAATTATTAGAGTTTCATTTTTCGTTGTGTAGGAGCAAATACCATGCTCCGGCCATGCCGGTTAATCAACCTGGAACAGATCTTTGTTCCAGGTGTATTGTTTGAGTGCCTTGACCGTTTGGGGGGAAACATCCTTGAGAAGTCTTTCATAGGCCGTGATTCGTGTTGCCTCCCACTCCACCCGGGATACAATTTCCATCTCAATTTTGGGGAAGGCAAATTGGGGGGCCATCTTTTCTAAATCGCGACTTGGCCAAACCTGGGTTAGCTGACCCATTCGGGTGTTGGGGTTCAGGCTCAACACCTTCTGACCGGTATGGCGGGCAAGACAGGTGGAAAAAAGGTCGCTGCAATATCCAAAATGGGTGCAGCAAAGGGCGGCAAATACTGTTTCTTTGACAGGCCCCAATTTTAAGGCAGCTTGTTTTGTATTGGCCTCAACCATTTGGGTAACCTCCTGGCCATAGGGATCCCGTTCAATTTTGCCGGCCAGGTTGATACACCCCTGGTTGATGATTCTTTCAGGTGAGATGCCCATTTTTACAAGGGCCTTTTTATGGGTTTCTTCCCCGGTGGTAGTGGGGGTCCCAAAGATGACCACCCGGCTGCCCGGTGTCTGGATCAGGTGTTCATAAACCAAATTTATCCCATGGTCCACAATACCGGTTACAAGGGATCTTGTGGTTCGGGAAAAGTCGGTAAAGGGATAAATCACCGACAGGGTATTGCAGGCTATGAGGATTGAATCCGGGGAATATTTTGTCATGGCCTCCAGGGCATTGTTGAAAACAATCGCCTTGGCCGCCATATCCGGGAAATGATTATACCCCTTGTCGGGAAAAGGCCATGCATTGAAATAGACCAGCTTGATCTCTTCAAAGGGTGCCTTTTCTCTTAATTGGCTGGCAATATCGGCAAAAACAGACAGGCCTCCCAGGCCGGAATCGGTTACCAGAATGGTGGTCTTATTTGTGGTCATTGTGCCCCTTTGGGTTTTTATCGATTTTTCGGGTCAGCCATTCCTGGGCAATCTTTTGGGCCCAGGCAGGGGCGGTTTCAAGTTCACCCTTTACCATGCGGGTCAATAGGTCCTGCCAATGGTAAAAGTGCTGGTTGGTGGTGAGCCGGTTCCTGAACATGGCCGCGCCCTTTTGGGGGTCTGTTTCCATTTTTTCCATGATCATGGCCACTTCATTTCTAAACCCGGTACTGCCGTAATATTGCAGAAATCCATTCCAGGCGTCGGTAATTCCTTCCAATGTATCCAGGGGAAGGCTAATTTCTTTGAAACGGGTGAAAAAATGGTCCCGGGTCTTATCTTTCAACAGACCTAGGCCCTGGTCCTGGATCTGGTAGGGAAGAAGATCAAGGGAGACCAGGGCATCCCGGGTGATCCCAAGTTGTACCACATAACCAAGCTTTCTGAAATAAAGGTCGGTCTCCTGGTAAAAGACAAAATTTCCCAGGCTACAGCAGATGGGCACGCCGTGGTGAAATTTGATACCCTGGGGTACATGGGGGTGGTGACCTATGACGGCATCTGCACCGGCTTCGGCCATTTTTTCAAATGCATCCATAACATAGGGGGGAGCAAAGGGGATGTATTCAAGGCCGCAATGGGCAATGACAATCACCTTGTCAACGGCTTGTTTCAGGGCTTGAATCTGGGCTTCAAGCCAAGGGATTTCCCAGCCCATGACTCCTGGGCCTCTGCCAGCTGCAGTCAGGTCTTCGCCTTCACTGAAATTGATAATGGCAATTTTAAGACCATTGGCGGTGAGGATGAGGGGTTTGGCTGCTTCTTCAGTGGACATGCCAGCGCCTACCCATTGAATCTTATTTTTCTTAAGGGTATCAAGGGTCTCCTGGAAGGCAGCCGGGCCGAAGTCAAACACATGGTTATTGGCCAGGGTGACCGCATCAAAGGGGAGGGCGGTTAATCCCGAAACATGCCGGGTTTCGCCCTTGAACCCGGCCCCGCTTTTACACACGCAGGTTCCCTGGTCACTCAAGGGGGCTTCCAGGTTGACAATGGAAATATCTGCCCTCTGGATGACGGGCAGAAGATCCCCATAAAGGTCGGCCGGATTGGTTTCAATGATAGATTTAAACTTTCGGATGGGGGCCCAGTCCCCTGCAACGCAGAGGGTGGCGGTGGGCTTTTTCCCCGAAGACCAGTGGCCCTGTTCCCAGTTAAATGAAGTGCCGGACAGCATATTATTTTTCTCCTGGATGAATGTAGCAGATGGGCATCCGCCGGGTTAGGGCGGCAACCACCTCATAATTGATGGTCCCCAACCTGTTTGCAATGTCGGTGGCCGTAATCGTTTCTTCTCCCTGACTCCCGAGAATCACCACCTCATCCCCGAGAACTGCCCGGGAGATATGGCCCACATCGATCATGGTGAAGTCCATGCAGACCCTGCCGGTGATTCTTGCCCTGGATCCCCTGACAATCATTTCACCCTTGGAGGAAAGGTTTCGGTTGTACCCGTCTGCATATCCAATGGGGATGGTGGCAATGCGGGTGGAAATCTGGGTGACATGGGTGGACCCGTAGGAGATCTTGAATCCCTTGGCCACATTTTTTAAATGGATAATTTTGGATCGGATGGACATGGCAGGTTTCAGGCGAACCCTTGTACGATCCACTTCTCCCGAGGGCCATAGCCCGTATATGGCAATGCCGGGCCTGACCATGTTGAAATGGGACTCCGGCATATCAATCACTGCGGCGGAGTTTGCCGCATGGATGATGGGGGGTGTCAGCCCTTTTTGTGCAAGTTCATTGATAAGGAGTTTAAACCGGGAGATCTGGCGCAGGGTATGGGCCTTGTTCCTGGCATCTGCGTTGGCCATGTGGGTGTAAATTCCTTCTATCTCAATCCCTTCTAAATCTTGAATTGCCAATATTTCTTCATAGCACTGCAAGGGATAGTCAGGGCTGTTATCTGTTTTGGGTGGCGGATCGGGTCTGACAAACTGGTCCGGGGTGGCAAACTGGTCGTGGAGAATCCCTAACCGTCCCATACCCGTGTCCACCTTGATATGAACCTTTAATTTTTTTTCCTGACCTCGGGCAATCTTTGTTATGGCCCGGGCAGATTCCAGACAGGTCAAGGTGACGCGGATATCATGGGCTGCAAGAAAGGGGACTTGTTCCGGCAGCACATCCCCGAACAAAAGGATGGGGGCATTAATTCCGGCCTCCCTGAGTTCAACTGCTTCAGAAATTCTGGCAACGCCCAGCCAATGGGCACCATTCTCAAGGACGGTCTTTGCAATCTGAACCGCTCCGTGGCCATAGGCATTAGCCTTGACCACAGCCATCAACCTTGTTTGGGTC
>CAXHYW010000273.1:0-5563 GCA_964021475.1 uncultured Desulfobacteraceae bacterium
ACCACCCGGCGGGTGACAAAGCTTTTTCCGTCGCGGATGCAGTCCACTGTATATATAATGGGCAGTGTGGTATCCCCGGCGCGCATGAAATACCCGTGGAGACTATGGGCCTGAAATTCAGAATCCAGGGTGCTTGATGCGGCAGAAAGGGACTGACCAATGACCTGGCCGCCAAAAATATTTCCATACCCCAGATCCTGGCTTTGTCCTCGGAAAATATTCTCTTCAATTTTTTCCAGTTTTAACAGCCGAAGTAATTCTTCCAGAACATTTCCCTCGTAACAGACATTCATTTGTGCATCCTTGATTTTGGGGTCATATAATCACCCGGTAATTGATTCTCTTGTTGGCTGGAGCGAAATACTATAGCACTCCCTGGGGGGGAATTGAATTGGTTTTTTACCGGGGGCGTTTATAGGGGAGGGAACTTTTACATGAAATTTCATCTTCAAAATGCACATTTTTTTAAAAAATGGTTACAAAAAACTATACGGTTCTTTTAATCCCTTGATATACAAAATTTGTCAATGTCACAAAATCAAAGACAGGTTGACCCGTGGCTTTCCTGACAGCATCGGAAAAAGGAGGAAGATCGGTGCACTCCAATACAAATGCGCCGATATCCGATTGTCTCATCATTGCGCATGCTGTGGCGACAACATCCTTTTCCACCGTGGAAATATCGATATCTTCATCGGGTGAAGAAAAAATTTTATTCCATTCAGTGCAGATTTCCATCCCTTGAATCCGGATCGGCATCTGTTTATTAACCCCGGCATTTTCCAGATGTTGTTTCGAAAGTGCTGCTTTTTTAGCAGTAATAACGCCGACAATCTGTTGTTTCCCCAGCATGTTTTGTACCAGAGGTATTTGCATCAGACTGGACGTAAACACGGGTATCTTAACACTGTCAGCAAGTTCTCTTTGGAAAACAGCATTAAAACCGCAGCTTGTTGTAATTGCCTTGATGCCCTCTTCTTCCATTTTGCGGGCTTCACGGATCATGGTTTGTAGCGTTTTTGGACAGGGGTTTTCAAGAATCGTCTGTATATTTGCGCCTTTTACCCTTGAATATCTTACGGGAAACTTAAAGGTTTCAGGATTGGTACTGTTTCCGGGCAGTTCTTCAAGCTGCACCAAACCCCGGGGGCAGCAGCCTTTTTCCCAGCATAGAATACCTATCAATGGTGCTTTCGAATGCGCTTTTGAAAAAATATCTGTATTTGTCATTTAGGGAGCTCTTTTTTTTAATTATATCGATTCAATGGGTCAGGATTGAAGCTAAAAAACATTTGCCTCGTTCTGTTTGTGGATTTGTGAAAAAATCGTTTGGGGGTGCCACCTCAATGATTTTCCCTTCATCCATAAAGACAACACGATTTGCGACCTCCCGGGCAAATCCCATTTCGTGGGTAACCACCACCATGGTCATTCCCTCTTTGGCCAGATTACGTATGACATCAAGAACTTCATTGATCATTTCCGGGTCCAGGGCCGATGTGGGTTCATCGAAAAGCATGATCTTGGGGTCCATGCACAGGCCCCGGGCGATGGCCACGCGTTGCTGCTGACCTCCGGAAAGCTGGGCCGGATAGTGATCGATCCGATCCTCCAAACCCACCCGGGTGAGTATCTTTCGGCCAAGTTTTTCAGCCTCTTCCTTTTTCAATTTTTTGACTTGTATGGGTGCGATGCTTGTGTTCTGAAGCGCCGTCATGTGGGGATAGAGGTTGAAGGACTGAAAAACAAATCCGATATCCGCCCGAACTTTGGTCATATTAATTTTTTTGTCGTGCACCGCCATCTTATCAACGACGAGCTCGCCTTTCTGGATGGGCTCCAGGCGGTTGATACACCGAATCAGCGTGCTTTTTCCCGATCCGCTCGGACCGCAGACCACCACCACCTCGCCCTGGGCAACCTCAAGGTTGATGTTATTCAGAACATGGAGCTTGCCAAACCATTTGTTTACGTTTTTGAAAGAGATCATGTACACATTCCCCTTTTTATGGACACAGCTGTATACAGCTAAATGTTCTATTCTTTTTTAAAGTTTTGTATTTACAACCGTCATCCGCCGTTCAAGGCGACCCGACAGATTGATTAACGGATAACAAATGGCGAAATACAAGAGCCCCACAAGGCCGAACACCATAAGACCTTCGGGCACCCGTTGCACTGTCAGCCAGCCGACCCTGGTTATGTCAACCACGCCGATGGCCGAGACCACCGAGGAATCCTTGACCAGGAGAACATATTGTCCCACCAGAGGCGGCATGATGGTTTTCATGGCCTGGGGCAAAACAATGTATCGAAGTTGCTGATAATAGGAAAGACCTGATGCAGTTGCGGCTTCGCTCTGGCCTTTGGGTACCGCTAATATACCGCTGGCAACGATCTCACAGATGAAACTGGCCGTTAAATTGCTCAATGCGATAACGGCTGCCGGAAAAGCTTCCAGTTCTATGCCAGCACTGGGCAAAATAAAAAAGATGATAAAAACCTGCACCAGAAACGGTGTCCCGCGAATGAGATCAACCCAGATGCCAACGATGGCGCTGAGAAATTTGTTCCTGCCAGCCCTTATGATTCCTCCGATAAAGCCTATGATGGTTCCTGCAAACAAGCTCAACCCGGCAACCGAGATGGTCATCCAGACGCCTTTGAAAAAAAAGGGCATACTGTGCATCAGTTCTTGAAAATAAAAACCCCACATAGTTTATTCCTCGCAGCTCAACGTGCTTCCTTAAAGACCAGCCGTTTTTCCGACCAGTTTGAAAACCACTTGAGCATGTAATAAAGAATCAGATAAAAGACCGCCGTGGTCAGAAACCCTTCGGCAGGCATGAATCGTTCGGATGTCAGTAATTGGCCAGCCCGGGTTAACTCCATGATTGAAATCAGCGAGAGCAGGGACGAGTCTTTTACCAGAACAATGGCCTGCCCCAGCATGGGCCGAATCGTCATGCCTAGTGCCTGGGGCAGAATAATATGGCGCATCCGCTGGAAATAGTTCATACCCGAGGAAATTCCGGCCTCGATCTGCCCTGTGTGAATGGACTGAATACCCGACCGTATGATTTCGGCATAATAGGCACCGCTGTTCAAGATCAGGGCAATAACGCCGGTAAGCCATTCAGGAAGCATGATTCCCACAGTCGGCAGACCGAAATAAAAAAAATACAGCTGAACCAGCAAAGGCGTGGACCGGATGCTCTCGATATAGACACCGGCCAGGACGGCCAGGCTTCGCGATTCGCCCATCCGCATGGCACAGGCGACAATTCCCAGCAGAATAGCCCCAAGCAGTGCCAGACCGGACATCCAAAGGGTGGCCAGAAAGCACTGCCCATACAGCGGCATATACTCCCAAATCACTCTAAAATTGAAGGATTCTAACATATCATTTATCCTTAAGTTTTATGTTGAGGCATATTATTTTATAAAGGTTCTCCCCGGATAAAATAATATGCCTCGAATATACCTGATGGATTAATGATCTTTTTTCCAATCCAGGGTATTGACCCAGTAATTCAAGTTGTCTTCAAGACGGCCGTCCAGACTGATGTGCAAAAAGAACAGGTCGAGCCAACGCAGCAGATCCGGAGAATCATAGCGCACGGCAAAGGCCAGGGGTGATCGGGATAACTGTCCTTCAAGGACCCGGACGCTGTTGGGCGGAAAGTTGGAGACCTGGCCGCGGACAGCTGAGCCGTCGTTTACCCCGGCTTCGGCGTGTCCGGCAAGCACGGCATTGATCAAAAGTGGTCCACCGCCCTTGTAGGTTTTGAACTTTACATCTGAGAAGGCTTTTTTGGCATCACTTTCACCGGTTGAGCCCAGAAGAACGGCCAGCTTGGTCCCGGGTTTGATGTCGTCAAGGGTCTTGATCGGGCTGTCTTGTTTTACGAACACCACGCTGCCAGTGTACATGTAAGGGTCGGGAAAGGCAATTTTCATGGCCCGTTTCAGGGTCGGGGTCATATCGGCGGCAAGCATGTCGGCCTTATTGGAGAGCAGGGCAGGAATAAGGCCATCCCAGTCATAGTTCAAAAATTTTATCTTGACCCCCATTTCTTTCGCAATCATCTTGCAAAGATCGACTGAACTGCCTGTCCTCTCTCCATCTCTGTCCACAAAACTGAAAGGGGCACCCTGGGTCTGACAGGCAACACGGAGTACTCCTCTTTTTGAAATTTCGTCAAGGGTTCCTGCCGAGGCGATTCCCAGAAAACTCAAAAAAATAACCAGTGAAGCTAGAAGCGAAATTAATTTACTTGTTTTCATTTTTTCTCCTTGTTAAAGTTATTAAAAAAAACACGTTTGTATTTATTCGTTTAGCATTGTGATTTCTTCTTTAATTTTTATGCCTCTTGCTTTTAACTGATTCATAAAGAGTTCAGCAGGAACATGTTTCAATGGCGACAGTATCCCTTTTTCCGTAATGATGCCTTTGGCAATCATCCTAGCAACGATGGCTGCTGTATAGCCAACTCCTTTGCTCATGGCCATTATTCCCGTATCAAGATCCCTTTCAATGAGCATGGTGCTGGTAAACCGGATCTTTTTATTGTCTTTCAATCCTTCAAAAACATTGATCATGGCGGTCAGATCTTTTTCATCCGCCTGATATTCGAGCTGAGGGCCCAGGAATTTATCAAGAAAGTCAATGGGGGTGACCTTACCGTCAAATCCTTTTACCGGTTCATCATTTAAAAAACCAAGCGCTTTCATGGGTCTCCAGAAGGCGCTCCATCCAGGCCATCTTAGCGCATATCGTCCAGTCTCTTCAATCGTATCGGATAATCCCATCAAATTTGTAAAATAGACGGAATCACCATTGGGGATGGCTTCAAGTTCTCCTAGTTCCGGAAAATCAATGGTGTGAACAAAGGCCTCATCATGCTGGTTCATGGCTGGGATCTCAATGACCTTTTTGTCTTTGATAATTTTACTTTCTCTTAAATTGGAACTGAGCACCCCTCTCCATATCCATGATAATTTGTAATTCAACGGGTTGGTACAGGCGCTTTTTTCCGGGAAACCGCCGCAATAGGATTTAATGACATGAAGTTCATCAAACTTTGTTTTTGCATGACCATATGTGATCAGGTCAATTCCCGGATCTAAACCACACTCGGGCATAATGATGATTCCGGCCTTTTTTGCCCGTGCATCAAGTTCCCTTTTATAGTCATAGTTGGTATTCACAACGCTGACGCCTGATTCTATAGCGGCCTCATTGACAAACTGCAGAAACTCTTTTGGGAGAAGATCAATCACCACATCAACTTCTTTAAAAAGCGATATAAGTGCATTTTTATCTCGAACATCCATCGTAACTGTGCGGATTTTGCTCATATCCGTAAATTTTTCAATTTTTGATAACTCATCAAATATTATATCCGCGCAGATAATCTCACTGACCTCGTTATCGGATGCCAGATCATGGAGTACCGTTCTTCCCTGGAGACCGCATCCGCCTAAAACAAGAAATTTCATCTTCACCTCTTTTGTTAGATCGGAAGAGCACACGTCTGAACTCCAGTCACTCCGGAGAATC
>CAXHYW010000274.1:0-5550 GCA_964021475.1 uncultured Desulfobacteraceae bacterium
CTACACATAGAGGCACACTCTTTCCCTACACGACGCTCTTCCGATCTATCTCCTTATATCAACTTGAATTCAGTCATGGTTTCATTTACAAGCTGGTCATTCACTGTTTGTAAATTTTTAGATGCTGCGTTAATAAGACAGGCGGTTGCAATATTGTTTATTTGCCTGGGAACGCCACCGGAATAATCATGGATGATACTTTTGGCCTCTGGCTCAAACAATTTTTGTGTAGCGCTGGCACAACGAAGACGATGATCAATGTACGTAGCGGTTTGTGATTTGGAAAGAGAATGAAGCCGGCATCTAACACAAATACGGTGTGCAAGATCAGCGTGAATGGAACGATTCAAGAGAAATGCAAGCCCCTCTTGTCCACTGAGAACAATTTTAAAGGGAAGGCGGGATTCATCTCCAGAACTGACAAGGAGCCTGAGATCTATGAGAGCTTGTGAGGGGACAAGATGGGCTTCGTCAATGATTAAGATAGTCTCGGTTTCACTTTCTTGAAGCCGGTCAATAATTTGAAGAAAAAGCCGGTCTTTGCCAAGCTTGGGCTTCTCTCCAAGTTTTGTGACAATCAAACGTAAAAATGCCACGGGGCTAACATGGGTCAAGTGAAGATAGAGGATTCGATATCTATTTTTGGGGATGGACTGTTTAAACATGCGGATTAGGGAAGATTTTCCGATACCTGTTTGTCCAAGAATGAGAGCGACATCTCCCTGTTCCTGGAAAAAACCTAATCTAGCAGTGGCCTGATCAAATCTATCATCATTCAAAATCCAGTTAATGGGCGGTTTTTCACAAAAGGGATGGGCTGTCATATTATAATGATTTAAAAACATCAGTTTGCCTCCTTATTTTTTTTGATAATCTGCTTTAATTCGTAAACAATATATGGCATTGATTTTTCAGAGGCATTTTCAAATGCCTTGTTTACCATAGTTTTGTTAATGAGAAGAGATTGGTTGAATACCTTTTTTAAGGCTTCCAATTGGTCTGTGTTGAATGCGGACAGCCCTCCTTTCATCCCAAGAAGATTTGCCATTGTTTTACCAAATTCTTGAAAAGGCCAGGGGCGATTTTGAACTGCTTTCCGAAAATCAATACCACGGGTTTGTTCCTTGAGTTGTTGCTGATGCTCCCGTTTGAGTTGCTCAAGGTAACTGTGTTTTGGCTTATCCTGGCATTTTATGGGGATATGTCCAGCATTTTCGGGTTCTCGAAAATGACGGGTACCTAATCCAAGGTAAGGCCCTTTTAATGAATAAATTTCCACTGTCTCAAGTTTGGAAAAAGGGTCTATACCTACCAGTACCTTATCGCCCCTGAGTTGCGGATCTACTTTGAAATATCGGTTGTTTATTCGAACATCGGAAAATGTTTTGTTTACTGTGCGGTCAATTTTTTTTGTAAAAGCTGACAGCACCTCATTTATATCAACCTGGTGAATGTATTGCCGTCCGGCTTCCATTTGTTTTTTAGGAGTGGTTTTAATTTCTGAATGAATTTCATTGTGGTACGACATTTCAAGCCAGGCGGAAAAATTTTGATTCAGTTGATCCAAGGTTATTTTCCCCTCTGCTCTGACCTCTCTTTCAAAATTTCCCTGGACGGTTGAAAAGAACCGTTCAATGAGCCCCCCCTGTCTCTGGTTCTCTTGGGGGTCGGAATCGTAACCTGGTTTTCATGATATGGCATGCCATTTTCAATCCCAGTGAGTGATAAACTTTTGCATTATCAACATAAATTTCTTTGGGTGCTCCGTGTTTGCTAATAGCGCGAATCAATGAATCAATCAGCACATCAAGATTTTGCCGAAAATAATATCTGCACTCCACCACATACCGGCTATGGACATCAATAAAAGCAGACAGATACGTCGGGACAATTTCGTTATTCTCAATAACATATGGTCCCTCCTCAAAATCGCCTTGCCAGAAATCATGGGTATGATCCCGACTCCAACGTCCTCGAACCTTTTTTTTAACAACACCAAGCTTTAAACGGGTGGCACCGGCCTCTTTGAAATGCCAGTAAAGAGTTGACCTGGCAATTGTGGTTCCAAATTTGTCCTGTAAAATGTGGTTAATGGTTCTATCAGATCTAAATGGTTGTTCTTTTTTTAGTTCTATTGCCTTGCCAATCACCTCATCTGATACAACCCGAGCCTTACCACGGTCATTCCTGTGCTTTCTGTAAAGCCCGTGCAAACCTCCTTCCTGGTATTTGGCAAGTTTCCTTTTCAGAGTTGAAAGCGCTGGTTTTTTAACCTCCCCGTCTGGAAACACGATTACCGTTGAGCTAAGCTCCTTTAACATTTGATGGTTCTGCTCTGGCTCAATCTCCGAATAAATAATCGGGCTGAGCAGATCGCACCAGAAAATTGCCCATTTTTCTTTTCTCTGTTTCATACGTTACCTCCTTATGGAGATAACCTACATCAACTGAAGCCACATTTTGTTGCCAAGTGGGGGAAAATTGAGGCATTGAAAATTGACCGGAATTTTATCTCTATTTTGAGTAGTTGCCGACATCTTTGGAGGATGGTCTTTCTTTCTTGTGTACGGAATTTCTTTGAAGTAATCGAAAGTGAAGCCAGTTCACGGCAAATGCCGGATTCTGGCTTTGCTTGAAGATAAAGATCCTGCGCTGTTCTGATAATTTTGCTGTAGTTGCCCACGCTTGTGATCCAACGGTGAATAGAGGTATGATTTAACTGATGTTCGCTGTCAGGATAACCTATGATATTTCCCAAGATGACTTCTCTATAGGTGGCTTGATGATCTTCTGTATACAAACTGCTGTATTTCTTTATCGTCGGCACTGTGTAGCGCTTGTAGGGAACTGCAAATTCAGGATAGCCTGTCAAAGTTTTATTGCAACCAGGACATTTCCATCGAATCAGTAATCCCAGAATCACTTTGACCATATCCCCGGCTATTACATAAAATTGCCGTTGGCGTGCTTCATGACGTTTAAACTCCTCCGTTTCGGTATTACAGCGTCCGCACGGTGGGAGATGACACTTTACCTGGTTTTTTCTTACTTTTTCGGTATATTCCTCGATTTGCTCTGAAGTCGCAGAATATTCATCAAAATGCTTGATATCATGTGTGTCTTCGGTATAATACAAATCAGCCTCTTTTTTTGTTTCAATGGCATCATGTTCTTGTCAAACAAATGCCAATAGCACAAAAATCGAGGCTTTTCTATACCCCCACGAAGGCGCGGGGTATGCGGGGCATTTTTCTAATTGAAAAGCGGGATAATTATTGGCGGGGTAAGCGGGTTATTCTTGGACTATCTCGTTCAATTTTTGTTGGACTTAGCACCACATCCAGCCCAACAAATTACACTGCAAGAATATATTGATATGGTCCAGGACGGTAAAAAGCGCGTGGAACGGATTTCAGAACAAATCAAGCAATTAGCGGAACAGACTCAGTTAAATGAGCTCTATAAATCACTACAGTCATTGCGCGGGGTATCACAGATTGTTTCCGCGGTTGTCGTATCAGAGCTTGGAGACCTTACCCGTTTTGAATCCCCGGGGGGATTAATGGCGTTCCTGGGTCTTGTACCTACACAGCACAATAGTGGAGATAAAAAAAGACCGGGGAGAATTACTAAAACTGGAAATGGGCACGTACGTCGCGCACTTATTGAGGCAGCTCAAGCCTATAGACTCCCTGCCAGGAAAAGTCGAGCCATTGCAAAACGCAATGAAGGCTTACCCCAAGAAATTTGTAAAATTGCATGGCAAGCCCAGGTAAGACTATGTGGCCGATATAAACGGATGGTATTTAGGGGTAAAAATTCAAATCTTGTAAAAACAGCTATAGCCAGAGAATTGGCAGGCTTTATGTGGGCTATTGCTCATGCAATCCCTAAAACTGTATAAAGCAAAGGAATAGCTTCGCTCTTCCTTTTTGGGTTTTAAAAGGCATGGGCAGGAAGGCTTAAATAATACCCAGAGAAGCCGGCGATTATGCCAGCTCCTCCTTGAGCATTATTTAATGCCACCTGCATCCGATTATCCCTTGGCAGGTTGCTCCCCAGCAGAGCCTGCCTCCGTTTTATCGGATACTTTTTATTAGCATTAAATCACATTTGAACCAAGAGGAAATTAACGGAAAAATAACTACATAATTTTTGATTTTATTGCAGGGGCGCTGTCACGGTTGGAGAACCCCAGTTGGAACTATGGGAATAGGTATTTAACACTAAAACTCCCGCCTATAGATAAGGGCAGCTCCACGACGAAGCCAATTCATGCGGTAACCAACCCGCGTATATCAGAGTGATCAACCGTCGTTAATTGATGACACCGTCCCTGGCAATAAAATTTTAAAAGGAATAAGATCTTCTTTAATTTGACAGATAAAAAAAAGAGGCAGGGAATATTATTTTCTCTTGACAAGTGTCAACCATATCAGTTCCAAGGCATCCACTGGGACGGATCTTTGAACAGTGCCACAGAATTTTTCTGAAGGGCTACGAGATAATCAAATGAATTAATGTTCATCAGGTTACAGGTATGGATCAAACTCATGAACATATCTCCAATGTAGGCACCATGTTCAGTTCGATAAAAGAGTGAGTTTTTCCTGTGCATGATACAGCGTTTCAAGCTTTGTTCGCAAATATTGTTATCTAGGGGTGCTCTGGGAACCCTCAAAAATTGAGTCAGTTCCTTCCAGTGTTTGATCATGTAGGTGATCGCTTTGCCGAGCCCGGAATTGGGCTCCACCAGCTTGTCTTTGATCTGGGTGTCGAGCCAGGAATGTAAATCATTCATCTTTGGAACACTATGGACTTGGTGAAATTCCAGCCGCTGATCTGGTGTCATATTCTGTTCTTTGGTTTTTGCATCCATATGATATACCTCTGCCAATATCTCAATGACATAGCGGCATTCATCCGGAAAACTTGCAATTACCTCTACAAAGCTTCGACGGCCGTGGGTGAGACAATGACACAAGATAATTATAAATTCACTGGACATATTTCTTGAAAGGGCATCACACATTTGAATCGGAGGGTCCTTTTCTTTACCCCGCATTTCATAAAGGGAAGCGATGTTCTCTCCTGCATGGTTACGGCCAGTATAGAAAATGGCAATCCTTTTACCTTCATCAATTTTGGAGATGATGCCCGATGTAAAAATCCCGGTACGTTCATTCTTGTCCCGTGTTTTGTTTTCCTGGATCAGGTCCAGGATCTTCATTGGGGTATCATCATTGTGGAAAACTTCACCCTGGGCTGCCTGATATTTAAGTTCATCAAATGCCGGATATATGAGATCTGCTTGTGCTTCTGTCTTTTCCCACTGGTTGGATGCCGGTAGGGGGATGCCCAGGCTTTCCTGGAGTTTTTCCAGGCGATACCAGGGAAAGCCGTAGCCATATTTCAAAATTGCCATCATGGCCCTGGCATTTTCATCATAATATTTTCCGGTAATGTCTTCTGGAGCCGCTGCAGTGAACACCTCACCGCACAGGTTGCAACGTAATTTTTCAAGTTCATAAATCATTGCATCAATTGGGG
>CAXHYW010000275.1:0-5540 GCA_964021475.1 uncultured Desulfobacteraceae bacterium
CGATATTCTCCGGAGTGACTGGAGTTCAGACGTGTGCTCTTCCGATCTTCCCCATGGTTGTTTTGCCACAACCGCTTTCACCGACGATTCCGAGGGTTTCGCCTTTATCAAGGGTAAAAGAAACCCCATCCACGGCATAGACATACCCTGCTGTTCGTGAAAAAATACCTTTTTTAATGGGGAAATGAACCTTTAAATCATTTACTTCAAGAATGGGTGACAAAATTGGCAACTCCCTTTTTTAAAATTACAACAGAAGACAGCGGGCATGGTGTCCCTCCCCCAGATCGGTTAAGTTTACCTGGGTTTTCTTGCAGATATCCATGGCCTCATTACACCGGGGATAAAAACTGCACCCGGGAGTCAGGTGATAGAGATTGGGGACAATCCCCTTGATTTCCTGGAGGGGTTGGCGCCCCTTTGCCGTTCGGTTGCCAAATTTTGGGATGGACTTTAAAAGGGCTCGGGTATAGGGATGTCTGGGGTCTTCAAATATGGAAAATACACTGCCCTGCTCAATGATTTTCCCGGCATACATGACAATGATTTTCTGGGCAACCTCAGCCACCACCCCCAGATCGTGGGTGATCATGAGAATGGAGGTTTGAAAATCCTGCTTCAGCCTGAGCATCAGGTCCAAGACCTGGGCCTGAATGGTCACGTCAAGGGCGGTTGTGGGTTCATCTGCGATGAGAACCTCGGGGTTACAGGCAAGGGCCATGGCAATCATTATCCGCTGTCTCATCCCTCCGGAAAGCTGGTGGGGATAATCCCGGGCTCTTTTTCCCGGAGAAGGGATCTGAACTTTTTCCAGCATGGCCACCGATCTTTCCCAACTCTCTTTTTTACCCATACTCATGTGACGAACGAACATTTCTGCAATCTGACTGCCCACGGTCATGAGCGGGTTGAGGGAAGTCATGGGTTCCTGGAAAATCATGGCGATTTTATTGCCCCGGATATCCATCATTTTACGTTCAGGATAGGCAAGGATATCCTCATTGTTCAAAAGAATCCGACCGCTTAATATTTTTCCTGCGGGCCTTGGCACAAGCCCCATGATGGAAAGGGCGGTGATACTTTTTCCGCAGCCGGATTCACCCACGATGGCCAGGGTTTCCCCTTTGTCCAGGGAGAAAGAGACCCCGTCCACGGCCTTTGCAACCCCATCCAGGGTAAAAAAGTGGGTTTTTAAGTTTTCAACATCCAGAAGCGGACCGTTTATATCCATGTGTATTACCCTTATCGGTTGACTGCCATTGGTTTACTGCCTTGAAATTCTGGGGTCCAGATAATCTCTCCACCCGTCCCCCAAAAGATTCAGTCCCAAAACCGTTATAAAAATAGCCAATCCCGGAAATATGGAGATCCAGGGGGCCGTGAACAGCTGTTCCCTGGCAGTGGCAAGCATTCCCCCCCAGCTGGGTGTGGGCGGCTGGGTGCCAAGACCCAAAAAAGAGAGGCCGGCTTCTATGAGGATGGCGCCGGCAACCCCCAGGGTGGCGATGACGAGAATCGGCCCGACAATATTGGGCAGAATCTGGGTTAACATGATTCTTATTTTACCATATCCCAGGGCATGGGCGGCTTTCACAAAATTAAGTTCCCGGGCTGAAAGCACCTGGGAACGGGTGATTCTACAGGTATAGGCCCAATTTGTGAATCCCAGGGCCAAAAACACATTGATGAGCCCCGGCCCCAGCAATGCCATGATGGCCAGGGCAAAAACAAGGGAGGGGATGGACAGCATTATATTGGTCAACCCCATGATGATATCATCCCACCATTTACCCATGAACCCTGCCAAAAGACCCAGTACCACCCCAATGACAGAGTTCATGGCCTGGCTCAAAAGGCCAATACTCAAAGACACCCGGGCACCATAGATGATTCTTGTGAGGATATCCCTTCCCTGTTCATCTGTTCCAAACAAAAACTCTCTGCTGGGGGGTTGTTCCGACACCATCAGGTCTGCGTCATCTATTGGGTGGTAGGGGGTGAGAAGGGGGGCAAATATTGCCATGAAAATCACAAATGAGGTGATGAGAATGCCCACCACCAAATTTTTCCTTCTTAATATGTTCTGAATTGTTTCTCCCACCTTAAATCCTCTCTTTATTGATATTTAATTCGTGGATCTATGACGCAGTATAAAAGATCCACCACCAGATTAACGATGAGAAAAGCCATAATGATAACGAGTATGCCTCCCTGGATCATGGGGATATCCCTGAGGAAAATTGAATCCACCAGCAAGGACCCGAGACCGGGCCAGGAAAAAAGTTTTTCAACAATAACGGTCTGGCCGATGAGCGAACCAAATTGAAGCCCAGCTGTTGTTAAGATCAGCACCAATGTGTTCTGGAATACATGGCGGCGGTTGATCAATAATGTGCTCAACCCCTTGGACCTTGCCGTGCGAATAAAGTCTTCTTCTAAGACCTCCAGAACCGCAGCCCGGGTGGTCCGGGCAAGCAATGCCATGGATCCAAGCCCCAGGGTGATGGCGGGAAGCACAAGGTGGATAAAATCACCATCTCCATACCCCGAGGTGGGAAACCAACTCAGTTTTGCAGAAAAAAACAGCATGAGCAAAAGCCCCAGCCAGAACTGGGGCATGGCAACCCCGGACACAGCGATCATCATGGATGAGCTGTCCAGCCAAGTGCCTTGCTTGAGTGCGGAAAAAAAACCAAGGGGAATACCAAGGGTCAGGGCGATGACCATTGCCGCAACCGCAAGCCGCAGGGTTGGCCATATTCTGCTGGTTAGCAGTGTATTTACCTTTTCCTGGCGAAGAAAAGAGGTGCCCAAGTCTCCCTGGGCAAGCCCTTTCATATAGACCAGATATCGATAATAAAGCGGTTTATCCAAACCCCAGTTTTTTTTCATTTTTTCCATCACTTCAGTGGATAGCTCTCGTTTCCCACCGGCCATCAAGGCGGCATTGCCCGGCAAAACGTTCAGCAGGCAAAACATGATCAGTGATATGCCAATAATGGTGGGAATAAATTGTAATATCCGCCGCACAGCATAGGCTAACATAAGCGTATCCTTCAAGCAGTTGTTTTAGGCAGTCCTGCCGGTTTTTTCAGATACCGGCAGGACGACCCCTTGCATCCAAGGACCAAGGGGTGTCTTTTCTTTATTTTTTGCAGCCGCTATTTTGAATCTACCCAGATCTTTGAAAGATCCTGGTACATCATTTCAGGAGCCACCGCCTGAATCCCGTGGACCCAAGGATGATAGGCAATGATGGCCTTGTTGTAATTGAAGAACCACACCGGCGCATCCTCTTTAAACACGGCATCTGCTTTTTTAATCAGGTCGATTTTTTTAACAGCATCCCGCTCTTTGGCGGCAGCATCCAAAAATCCGCTGAACTCGGCGCTTTGGTAATTGGGATAATTGGTTGCACTTCTCGAATTGTCTTTGTGAAACCGCATCAGAGCCTGCAAAGGATCGGGGCCTGATTCCAGGGACCATGTCGCGGCCTGGAACTCTCCTGAACGGGCTCGCTCAGCCAGAACAGCTCCTTCCACCAACTGGGGCTTTACCCGGATATTGAGTTTTTTCAAAAAAGGCATCAAGGCCTCAACAACCCCCACCCCATAGGATTTACTGCTGGTGCAAAGCACTTCAAACTCAAACCCTTTTTCCAAACCCGCTTCCTTCATGAGTTGTTTTGCCCGGTCAAGATCGTATTCATAGCGTGGGGATTTGGGGTCAAAGGCAGGGGAGGTGGTTGGCAAAAAGCTTGTGGCGCCAAAGGCTTTTCCTTTAAGATATTTTTCAATGATCAGATCTGATTTAATGGCATAGTTGATTGCCTGGCGGACCCGCTTGTCTGAAAAGGGTTTGGCGTCCATGTTAAAAACCATGAGCCGGGTGTACATTTCCGCCACTTCAATCATGTTCTTGGCAAATTTGGGGTCCCGTTTATAGGGCAGATATTGGTTGGCCCCAACAATGGTTGCATCCAGTTCCTTTGCTTTAAATGCGATGTCCCTTGCGGCATTTTCTCCCATGATTTTAAAAACAACCTTGTCCAGATAGGGAAGTCCCTGTTCATGGTAGCCAGAAAATTTTTTCAGAACGACCTCACTTCCCTTTACCCATTTTTCAAACATAAAAGGACCGCACCCTATGGGGTCTATTGTAAATGCATCGCCTCTTTTTTCCACCTCTTCTTTGGGAAGAATGGCTGTCTGAATCTGAAAAAGATTGTAAGAGGGGTCGATTGGGTCCACCAGGGTAAGTTCAAGGGTGTAATCATCAATCTTTTTAAGGCCGGAAATCGTCTTGGCATCACCTTTTTCAAACGCTGCAGCCCCTTGAATGATTCGCACTTCCTTGGCTGCGGGCGTGGCAAGTTCCGGGTTCATAATCCTTTCGTAGGACCAGATAATATCATCTGCAATAAGATTTCTGCCATTATGAAATTTGATATTTTTTTTAAGGGCATAGGTGTAAACCTTTTCATCCCCGGAGATGACGACTTTGTCAGCGAGGGATAGCACCGGCATATTGGCCGTGGCATCCCACTCATAAAGGCTTCGGTTGATGTTGAGTTCCACAATACGATCCTGGGTCCGGGTTGAGCGGTGGGGATCCAAACCATAAACCTGCCCCCCATAGGGAAGACAGAACTTGAAGGTTCCACCTGTTTGGGCAGCCATTGCATCCATGCCCATCACTCCTATCATCATAATTGCACTTAAAAGATAAATACCAATTTTCTTCATTACGCCACTCCTTATTCTTTGGGTTAATAACAGATATTACGACCAGATACTTTCATATGTGCAGCGAACATGTTCGCCCATCAACTCACCTGCTTGTTCCGAATTTCTGTTTTTAATGGCTGTGAGAATTTTCATATGCTGCATGGGTGAGTGTGAGTTCTTTAACTCATCCCCTTTTTTTTTAAGTTTAAATTTATAGTGATGGAAAAACACATAGACATTGGATCGCCAGAAAATGTATTGGCCAAATTGCTGGAGATACCTGTTTTTCGAAATTTTTGCCACACAGGCATGGAAATTTTCATTTATGGCGGAATAGGCAACAATATCACTGGATTTTCGGACATCTGCCTCGTTTTCAACGATGAGCTCAAGTGTCTTGATCTCTTCATCCGAGGCATGGATCGCAGCGGATCTTGCAGACTGGGACTCAATGTTTTGCCGCACAAAAAAAACATGTTCAGCGTCTTCCGGGGTTGGTAAAGGGATGAAGCACCCTTTTTTCTTTTTTCTGTCAAGAAAGCCCATGGCAACAAATTGTCCCAACGCATGGTGAACAGGGGTTCTGCTTTTAAGATTCAAAAGATCTGTAATCTCAGTTTCCAAAAGGAATTCACCCGGTTGAAAATGATTACTTAAAATTAATTCTAAAATGGCATTGTAAGCATATTCTTCAAGGTTTTCTTTTGCCATATTTTCTTGTCCTTTCATTTTTTGTGTGGTAAACCGCTCATTAATGCGCACATTAACAAGCACATTAATTTAGGTCAAGGGGAATTTGCACTTATTTACGGA
>CAXHYW010000276.1:0-5538 GCA_964021475.1 uncultured Desulfobacteraceae bacterium
TTTTTTAATTTTTACAAGGATTTCAGGGTCTGATAATTCAAAATGGGTGGGGGGGAGGGCAGTGTCCATATATTAGTATCCTTTAGTTTATGTAAAAGGGGGCCATGGTATCTTTGTTTGTTTTGGATGTCAATAACCTTAGGTGAAATGGACTGTAAATAGAATAGGTTAGGGAGTTATTTTTTTTAGATGGCCATATTTTTATTGACCCTTCATAATCAAAGGTATAAGAGCAAAGGCGTAACAATATATTAAAAGGAAATTTAGTGTTTTCGAAATTTTTTAACTTATATTTGATTAAATCATTGAAACCTGACAATGAAAAATGTTATTTTACTTACGTATTCGGCTGGTTATAGTATTATGATGTTGCTATCCGCATTTGCCCGGCGATACGATCCACGTTCTTTTCAAACAACAGACGCGCAAAATTAGGAGATCGAATGGAAACCCAATCTGATAGCCGCCCCCCTGTTTCAGCAGGCGCCTATATCATCGACAAAGCCCAGAGTGTGAAACTTAACCCAAGTATTTTATACGAAGCTGTTATCGATCTGTCTTCCGAAGGGTTGGTGACGGCCAATTGTATTAATCTGGCTGCCGGGATTCTTCTCAAGGACCTGGGCCTGCCTGATTACTTTTTTGAAACCATTACCAAGGAATCCCTGAAACACATTCTGGCCTCCATTGCCAAAAGCATCAAACTCCAGGAGGGGAAGGTCGTATTGAATTCCTGGGTGGCGGGCATTGATTTCGACCTTGCCCATGGCAGTCAGGTCCAGCGTGTCAGAATTGCCACTAAAGAGACCCGGGACCGTATGGAAGGTGTTTTAAATCCACAGCTTGCAGGGCATCGCCGTGAATATTATTATAATCCTGAAAGTGAATATTACACCTATGTGTTCCGGCCTGAGACCGTGGCTGATTTTAAGGCAAAGAATTTTGAAGATTCCCGGTTCCTGTTCAACATGGATCAGGATTATGGGGATACCCCGCGACTGACCCGGAATCGGTATGAAAAATTTTTAAAAGAGGTGTCCACTGCCGTTATCCCCTTGATTGAGGTGTTCAACCTTTCCGATATCGGGGAAATCCGTTTCATGTTTAATTCCGATTTTGAGCGGCCCCAACTCCAGGTGTTACGCAAATTGTTTGCAGATCATGGGCTCGTGATCACCCGGGCCTATTGGGAACCCTATCATACCTCGTCCGGGGTGGTGTCCTCGGTTTGTTCTCTCTATGTCCAGGGGGAATTGTCAAGAAAGATGGAAATAGGTTTGGTGGATGACCTGCGATCCTATTTAAGTCTTTCCGTAAGTTCGGCCACACGGCTTTATGTGGAAGAAAAATTAAGTTTTCCCGAAATGCTGTTTGCCGTGAATGCCATCGATTTTACCCATATGTTCATTTTTAAGGAACGGGGGACCCAGACAGATCGGGATATTATGGAGAGCTTGACCAGTGCAGATCACAGGGAGGCGTTTTCCGCCCGGATTCACGAGTCCAACAAGTTCACCTATGTGTCCAGGATTATCATGGATACGGTTTGTTCCCATCCGGATCTGATCTCTTTTCTCTACAGCCTGTTTGATCAAAAATTCAATCCGGATACTCCTTTTGATCTGACATCGGAGGATTTGGAGAAAAAACAGGCAGAGTTTTTTCGGATGCTGGCCACGCGGTTCATGGATTTTCCCATGGGGCATGATATCTTTGCCTTTATGTTTAAGTTTATTCCCGCCACCTTTAAAACCAATTTTTATAAATCCGAGAAACGGTCATTTTCCTTTAGAATGGACAATAGAATTTTAGATCCCCTGGTGTTTAAACAATTTGTATATGGGATTTTCTTTGTTAACGGTCATTATGCCTGCGGAACCCATTTGCGGGCCGACGACATCGCCCGGGGGGGCTTGCGCCTGATTCGGGTATCTTCCACCAACCATGCCATGGAACTGGACAATGCCGTGCTGCTCAATTATGCTCTGGGGCCAAAAGCCCAGCGCCTCAAACACAAAGACATCTGTGAAAGCGGCTCAAAGGGGGTGGTGGTGCCCCATACTCTTTATGCGGGCTATGGCATGGATGCGCTGTATGACTACACCGAAGGTATCATGGATCTCATGTTGCCCGATGCCAGGATCATTGATCATTATGGACGTCCTGAAATGGTCTTTTTTGGTCCGGATGAGGGAACTGCCCCCTTGATGGATGCCGTGGCCTTAAGGGCAAAGCAAAGGGGGTATCAATACTGGCGGACCATTACCACGGGCAAGAGTTTCGGCATTCCCCACGATACCTATGGGATTTTAAAGAACGGGGATCTTTTCGGCTTGATAGCCCACGGCAACAAGGAAACCGAACTTGCCATCAATGGAGACACCAAGGTTATCACCGGGGATATGGAAGAGATTTATGGCCATATCGGTGGAAAGATTGAGATCAGCGGCATGACCACCACCAGTGTCATGGGTGCTTTTCGAACCCTGATTTCCCATTCTGATTGCAAAGAAGAAGATTTGAACCTTATGATGACCGGCGGTCCTGATGGGGATCTTGGCTGTAATGAGATCCAGTGCTACCGCGGGAAGATCTGTCTGATCATTGACGGGGGCTCCATCCTTTTTGATCCGGACGGGTTGGACAAAAAAGAACTCATGAAAATAGGATTCATGCGCCACACCTCTCCCCGGGTGAACTCCCTGGGGTATCCGGCTTTAAAGTTGGGGAAAAACGGATTTCAGGTGTTGCTCAAGGCCAAGAATATCACCCTGCCCGACGGCACCCTTGTGGAGGATGGGGCTATTTTCCACAGAAATTTTCTGATCGATCCTGACAACCGACGCTATATTGAAAAGGCCAATATCCAGGCCTTTATTCCCTGCGGCGGCTTCAAGGATACCATCAATAACGGGAATGTGCGCCAATTTACCTCCCTGTTTCACGAGTTGAAATTTATTGTGGAAGGGGCCAATGTGTTTTTTGACGATACTTCCCGGCGGTATATTGCGGCATCTACCCCGATTCTCCAGATTAAAGATACTTCTGCCAACAAGGGCGGGGTGTTTTCCTCAGCCGTTGCCGAAGTGCTCACGGCCTTTCTATTGGAAGATTCCTATGATAAGCATCTTCTGGAGGACAAGGCCACCCGGTGGGCTTTGATCCGGGATATCATGATGCAGGTGTTGAACTATGCCGGTGCTGAAGCCGATTTGCTGATTAAAATCCATAAACAGGACCCCGCCACGCCTTTGTTTATGCTTTCGGAAAAAACAAGTGAACAGATTTTTGCATTTCAGCAGGTTGTGGGGGATAACCTTGAGAGCGTGCTGGCAGATGAAACCCTTTTGTGGCAGGTGTTGCAAACCTATATCCCCGGGATACTGGTCAAAACCCTGGGACAAGATGCCATCTTAAAGATTTTGAATTCTGAGAAACTGACCGCCTATCGGAATGCGATCATTACCAAAAAACTGTCTTCGGTTGCTTTTTATAAGAACGGGTTGGGCTGGGATGCATATATGGACAGGGCTCAATCGGATTTTATCGGGACGATGAATGATTTGTTTGAAGGATAAAGCGGTGTCGGGGGATACCGGGATTTTTTAGGTATCCCTTGATGAACGTATGGCAAGGCGCTTATAATGATGACATCATTTGGTCAGGGTTTGTAACCGGCCATGGACTCATTATTGTTTAAATCGTTTAACATTAAACAGGAGTCAAAAAAATGGGTACCATAATGGATATCGTCACGGCAAGAGACCCTTTTGAAAAAGAATTTCACCAGGCGGTTACCGAGGTAGTGGATTCGGTAAAACCGGTTCTGGACAAAAATCCCGAGTACAGGCACGCAGGGATCATGGAACGGATTGTTGAACCAGAACGGGTGATTCAGTTTAGGGTACCCTGGGTGGATGACCAGGGAAAGGTCCAGGTCAACCGGGGATTCAGGATTCAAATGAGTTCTGCCATCGGACCCTATAAAGGTGGCCTTCGGTTTCACCCCTCTGTGAACCTTTCTATTTTAAAGTTCCTGGCCTTTGAACAGGTGTTTAAAAATGCACTGACCACTCTTCCCATCGGCGGCGGTAAAGGCGGGTCTGATTTTGATCCCAAGGGAAAATCTGATTATGAAGTGATGCGGTTCTGTCAGAGTTTCATGTCCGAGCTCTACCGCCATATAGGGCCGGATACGGATGTTCCGGCAGGGGACATCGGGGTGGGGGGCAGAGAGATAGGATATTTGTTCGGCATGTATAAAAAACTGAAAAATGAATTTTCCGGGATACTTACGGGAAAAAGCCTCAACTGGGGCGGTAGCCTGATCCGGCCGGAAGCCACCGGGTACGGATCGGTCTTTTTTGCCAATGAAATGCTGGCCACCCATAAGGACAGTCTGACGGATAAAATCTGTCTGGTATCCGGATCTGGCAATGTGGCCCAGTATACCACCCAAAAAATTAACCAGCTTGGGGGGAAGGTGGTGACCCTGTCGGATTCTTCCGGATATATTTTTGATGAGAAAGGAATTGACCAGGCCAAACTCCAGCACATCATGTATCTTAAAAATGTAAAGCGGGGCCGGATCAAAGAATATGTGGAAAAATATCCGGAAGCAGTTTTTACCCCCAATGATACCGGTTTAGATCATAATCCCCTCTGGGCCCACAAGGCCAATTGCGCCTTCCCTTCCGCCACCCAGAACGAAATTAATGGAACAGACGCCCAGAATCTGGTGACCAACGGGATCACCACGGTCTGCGAGGGCGCCAACATGCCCACCACCCCCGAGGGGATTGAGGTGTTTATTGATAATAAAATCCTCTATGCACCGGGTAAGGCTGCCAATGCAGGTGGTGTCGCTGTTTCTGGTCTTGAAATGTCCCAGAACTCCATGCGGATCAAATGGTCTGGCGAAGAGGTGGAGGCCAAACTCAAGGGGATTATGCACAGTATCCACAGCGCCTGCATGGGGGCTGCCCAAGAGTATGGTACGCCTGGCAACTATGTCAATGGTGCCAATATCGCAGGCTTTGTCAAAGTGGCGGATTCCATGATGGACCAGGGGATTGTTTAGCCCTTTTTTTCAATAAACCTGGGGCGCTCATATCTTAAATCGTATAACAACGCCGTTTCGGATAACTTTTCCGGAATGGCGTTTTTTTTTGCTAAGCTCTTCTGATCTTCTGGCTTCAATATCAAATTTTCCAATAGTTTTTACCGATCAAATTTATTTGGTTTTCCATAATCGAATTATAAAAAGTAAAAACTACTGGGAATAGTCCGGGGTATTTTTAAAATATTTAAAAAAAGAGCCATCTACTTGATAACAGTCTTGGGTGGTTAAATTTCGGAATAAATCAGCATTTATCAAATTTGCCATCATTGGCATTTTTGATAAATGGCTGTAAATCAATATTTTGGTTTCGCTAAGGTTTACTATTAATAATATTCTGGGATTTTAAACTCAGATTTGGAGAAAGGACTACTGGGAATAGTCCGGGGTATTTTTTGGTTACTGAAAGGCCTTGATTA
>CAXHYW010000277.1:0-5518 GCA_964021475.1 uncultured Desulfobacteraceae bacterium
AGTCCCAGGCGGATAAATAGCTTTTTGGCAATGGATGTCATCTGGTTCATCTCCTGTTTTCCGGTTCTGGCCGGTAACAGGGAATTGTCCAGCAGGGAAAACCATGGCAGGAGCAGGTCTTTTTGTTGCATATAGGCGGCATGGCGCCCTAGGTGGGGGATGGGTTCATTGTTCCAGCTTATGTTGCCCGCGTCCAGGCCCATGACGCCGGTCAGCCCGTCAAACAGGGTGCTTTTACCGCATCCAGAAGGGCCCACAAGCACCTTAAACTGTCCCGGGGTAACCGATAGATCTAAATCGGAAAAAACGGCCTGGCCATTATACAGTTTTGTGGCACCTGATACCTGGAGCATATCCATACAACTCTTTGTTTAAATATTAAGGTTAAACTATGTCCTTATATTAGAAAAGCAGCCCCAAGTAAATCATCTGGGGACATTTTAATTTGTACACCTCAAAAATAAATAGATTTGATTTGCCTTGTTTGGTTATGTTTTATATTCTGGGAAGGTATTCGAAAGGTTCTCTTTAAGGTTTTGCCTTTCAGCAATTTTTACCAGGTTTGGAAGAAACATATGAATGAGGGTGTATGGTGGGGAAAATTTATCCATGATGTGGTTTAAGGGGGGGCGGGTTCCATTCTTGTGTTTGGGTATCGCCGTTGCCCTTTTGTTTGGAAGAGGATTTATCCCCGATGGGGGGGTATCCCCTATTCCCCTTGCCGTGGAGAAGCCCGCAGATGGAGTGATCACCATTCATTACCACGAGAGGCCGCCCTATTATCTGACCGGTCCTCTGGGCGTTTACGGGCTCTGCGCGGATCCTGTTAAACAGGCATTTGATAGGGCAAAAATCCCCTTTCGCTGGGAAAAAACGCCGGCAAAACGGCAGCTTGATATTTTAAAGGAGAACCGTTCGAGGGCCTGCCTCATCGGGTGGTTCAAAAATTTGGAACGTGAAAAATTTGCCAGGTATTCCCATCCCATCTACCAGGATAAATCCTTCATTGCCCTGGGCCGGGCAGATAATCCTCAACTTATATCCAATGGGGCCTTAGATGCGACACTGCTTAATTCTGGTCTGGTTTTATTAAGAAAAAATGGGTATTCCTATGGCAAGTTATTGGACACAATGATTTTAAAACTGGGTCCTCGACAAAAGATGACAAGTGCTGAAAATATCGGGATGCTCAAGATTATTCATTCCGGGGGCGCGGATTATTTTTTCATTTCAGAAGAGGAAGCGATGCAATTGATTCTCACCTCCGGCCTTCTAAAGACAGACTTCAAAACCATCCGGTTTTCCAATATGCCCGGGGGGAACAAGCGCTATCTGCTTTTCAGTAAACAGGTGGAAAATCAGGTAATTGATCAGATTAATTCAGCCATCAAATATTATGATACCGATGGATTATTAGAAGATGGATTATGAGAAAATGAATAATAACTTGAATGATCATAAAATCACCTCCTGGACAGCGGTTCTGTTTTTGGTTCTGTTTTTAGTTTTTGTGATTTCCTATGAACACTATGCCCACAAAAGGGCAGGGGAACGAATTCAAGAACATGGGCAGATTATTGCCGATGCCCTTTGGAATTTTAATCCCCAGGGGGCATCGGAGTATCTTTCCCTTGCCTGTAAATCCTATAATTATCGATACCTTGTTGTCACAGATACCTGGGGGAAAATATTTCAACGCGCAATGGGGGAGGAACCGAACTTAAGCGAGCGCGTATTCAATTTTCTTCATCTTATCCCCGATGTACCCTTGGTCTCAGCCGTGGTACATGGGGGAAAAACCATCGGTAAAATTGAAGCGGTGTGGGAATGTGATACCATTTATTTTGAAGGATTGGTCCTGTTTTCATTGGTGATGCTATTTGCTATTTTTCAACTGACCCTTCACCTGGTGTATTCCAAAAAGCGGCTTGAAGACAGGGTGTTTGAACGGACCAATGAACTGTCCCTTTTGAATACCTCCCTTAAACTTGAAGTTGAAGAACATTGCCGGGCAAGGGAAACGCTGTATAAAACCCAGGAGCGGTATCGGTTGATCGCTGAGAATGTTGCCGATGTGATTTGGGTCACCAATATGGAGTTTGAGTTTACCTATGTCAGCCCGTCGGTCTATCAGCAGAGAGGCTATATGGCAGATGAAGCAATGGCGCAATCTCTTGATGAAATAATCCCTCCCCTTGACCTTGAACGCGTAATCGCCTTGCATAGTGAAAAGCTTGCCCAGATTCAGTTGGGTGATCCTGACGGGTGGGAGCCAGCTATCTTTGAAATGAAACAACGCCATAAAGACGGAACGCTCATCTGGACCAGCAACAACGCCAGAATCCTAAAGGGGACGGACAATCAGCCCGAAGGCATCCTCGGGGTCACCCGTGACATTTCGGAGCAAAAACGGGCTGAAAAAGAAAAAAACAAAGCAGAGCGATATGCGGTTGAGAGGGAGAAACATGCCATGGTCGGGCAGATCGCCGGGAAAATAGCCCATGACTTTAATAATATTTTAGGGGTTATTATGGGGAACACCGAGCTTGCTCTTTTAGACTGCAAGGATGAGAATATAAGCGGGATCCTTGAATTGATTTTTGGTCAAACCCTGCGGGGAAAGAATTTAACAAAGAACTTGGTTGCTTTTGCCAAGGACCAGGAACCCAAACAGGAATTTTTTAGGATCGGCGAGAAAATAGATCTGGTGATGAATCTGTTGAAAAAGGATCTGGAAGGAATAGAACTGATCACCGAAGAGGGGTCTGATGTGCCGGATTTGCTGGCAGATCCGGGAATGGTTGAACATGCCGTGGTAAATTTGATACAAAACTCAATCCATGCCCTGGGGTTTGCGGCTCACCCGAGAATTATTGTTCGGACCCATTGTCTGGACGGACATATCTGCCTTGAAATTGAAGATAACGGGTGCGGGATTCCTCCTGAACATCTGGATCATATTTACGAACCGGCGTTTACCCTGAAGGGAAGTCGCGATCTAACCGGTTCCTATAAAAAACATATCAAGGGAACCGGCTATGGAATGGCCAACATAAAAAAATATATTGAACAGCACAAGGGACGGATATCCGTCCAATCGGAATTTGGAATGGGCACCATCTTTACCATCTGTCTGCCGGTCATTGAAAAAGAATTCACGCCTGAAGAAAAGGCTGAAATTTTAAACTCAAGGCTTGCAACTGGAAAATATATCCTCCATGTGGAGGATGAACAGGCCATATCCGATGTGCATTATAGGGTATTAACCCAGGAGCCTTGTCTCCACAAGGTGGATAGGGCCCATGACGCAGGGACGGCAATACGTCTGTTTGACGGAAATGATTATGATTTTGTGAGTCTGGATTATACCCTTCCCGGTGAGAAGAACGGGATGGACGTATACCATCATATCAGACAAACCAACAAACAGATTCCCATTTTGTTTGTTTCCGGAAACATAGAGTTTTTAGAGTCCATAAAAGAACTGAAGCAAAAAGATTTTTATATTGATCATCTGCCAAAACCCTGTCAGAACAAGGAATATGTAAATTGCATCAATGCCTTGATGGGAAAGGTTCTGGTGGCATTATGACAACTTTGAACCTACATCATATTATGAATCCCGGGTCCATCGCCGTGATCGGTGCCAGTCAAGAACCAGGCAGTGTCGGGGCCTGTATCATGGCCAATCTTGTTTCCGGCGGATTTAAGGGGGGAATTTTCCCGGTGAATCCAAAATACAGGCGGGTGTCTGGATTTGATGCCGTTGCAAGGGTGGAGGATCTTAAAAATCATGTGGATATGGCCGTGATCGCCGTTCCCATGAAAGAGGTCCCAAAGATAGTCTATTGTTGCAGTCAAAAAAAAATGTGGGGATGTGTGGTGATCTCTGCAACCCCTGTAAGACCGGGAGACGCTGATAATGAAATTTGGGCTTCCATCAGGCAGGTTGTAAAGGATACGGGCATCCGGATTATCGGGCCGGACTCCGTGGGCATTATCAACACCCGGGCAGGATTTAACGCAAGCTTTATGCACACCCTTCCCGTGCCCGGAAAAATCGCCTTCCTCTCCCAGACCGGTGCGGTGTGTACTGCCGTTCTGGACCTTGCTCTCCGGGAGAAGGTGGGGTTTAGTCATTTTGTCAATCTCGGGTCCCGGCTGGATGTGGATTTTGCAGATATGATTGATTACCTGGGGTCCTTAAGCGAGGTTGCGTCCATTGTCATGTATGTGGAATCCCTGGCAAATACCCGTAAATTTATGAGTGCAGCCCGGGCGGTTTCCCGGGTGAAGCCCATTATCGCATTGAAATCCGGCCGGGCAGGGGGAGGATTTGATCCCTGTGAAGATGAGATTTATGATGCCCTGTTCCAGCGGGCGGGAATTTTAAGGGTTCATGGATTTGACGCCCTGTTTGATTGTGCCAAATTTTTGGCCAAGCAGAAACGGCCACTGGGCTCCCGCCTGGCAATTGTATCCAACGCCGCTGGGATCGGGGTGATGGCTCGGGATGCCCTGGCCGGGCGCGGTATAAAACCGGCGGATCTGACCACTTCCACCATTCATGCCCTGGATGATTTGCTCGAAGATAGATGGCGGGGGACCAACCCCATCGAAGTCTTACAGGAGACCTCTCCTGAAAAATATATTCAGGTGGTTAAAACCTGTATCCAGGCCGATGAAATAGACGGATTGTTGCTTTTGAGTTCCCCGGTGGGCACCTATGATTCAACCGCCCTTGCCATCCCCCTGGTTCAATTGTTGAAAACCACGCCCTTTCCAGTGTTTACCGCATGGATGGGGGGGGTGAATTCGGATCGATCCCGGGCGATTTTTAACCAGGAGGGGATCATTACCTATGAAACCCCGGAGCGGGCCGTCCAGGCCTTTTTAAATCTTTATCAATATGGCCGGAATATCCAGATGCTCCAGGAGATTCCCGCCAGGAGCGATAAGCGGCTGGAGATCAATCGACCGGCTGCTGCCAGTGCCGTGAAAAAGGGGCTGGCTTCCCAAGCTTTTTCTGACAAAGACCTTGCCCGGGAGCTGCTGGCAGCCTATGGAATTGCGATGGCCCCTAAGGGATTTGCAAGTCCGGATTATGAACTCCAGATCTCCATGGTGAATAATCCGCTCTTTGGTCCGGTGTTGCGATTCGGGATGGGGGGACCCATGACCGATGTGGTCCGGGATACGGCCATGGGACTGCCGCCCTTGAACCGGATTCTGGCAGGAAGGGTCATGGAATCCACAAGGGTTTCACGGGTTTTTAATGGGTATAAATTGATTGCCCCCGTGGATATTGCCTTACTGGAAGAGATGTTTATCCGCATCAGTCGATTGGTGACCGATTTTCCCGAGATCAAGGAACTTGCGGTAAATCCCATCCAGGTAAAAGGGGGGGGAGTGGTGGTCGTCCAGGCCATGGCCCAGGTGGAAAAAACCAAGGTTAGGTCAGCGGGTCACTTGAGATCGGAAGAGCACACGTCTGAACTCCAGTCACTCCGGAGAATCT
>CAXHYW010000278.1:0-5505 GCA_964021475.1 uncultured Desulfobacteraceae bacterium
TATATCAGAAAAAAATCGTTCTGTCTATCACTTTATATGTCGCTGTAGTGTTATCTAACCCGGAGTTTTCTCCGGGTTAGATAATGAATTTTCAAGTTTTACTGTGCTAACTCATGGGGTTACTCACCGCCGATTACCGCAGGCGGATCCTGCTGGAACGGGTTTCTGACCAATTGCTGACCCCCTACAGGAACTGTGCCCGGTAAAATTTCAAACCGCAGGTCAAAATGAATCAGTGTTGATTTGAGTTTGTCAATAACACCCTTATCACCTTTGGTTTTTGCAGTACCATCGGCAATCATCTCATCCATTGATTTGACCCCCATCATGACCAGTTCAAGATCAGACCGGTTAATGGTAATGGTCAGGTCTGCGTTTTCATCCTGGAACCCCTTGATATTGTTCAAGGTGGAATGGTTCATCTCTATCAGGTATTTTTCGTCATTATCCGGGGTGATCAGGTTGATTTTAAATTCCATTCCGGCAGCCTTGTCGCTGACCATCCGGATCCCCAGAAAATCGAGCCACAAGCCTGTTTCCATGGCTTTAATAAGATCGGGACCGCCGCTTTTTGCAGATTCGCCTTCGGGTATACCGTTTCTGAGCTCAAAGGCTCCTGCCAAAAATGCATTCCTCAGACTAGAACTCTCCTGCTGGTATCCCATCTGCTCGTAACAGTCAGCCAGCAATTCCTTGCCCTCCTGATTGCCGGGTTTCCCATAGGCAAGCTTGTTGAGAATTTCGATGGCATGCCGGTATTCCCCTTTTTCATAAAGCTCTTTTCCTTTTTTGATAATAGCCTGGGCTCCTCCCATCATTTCTACATAAAGCGGAGCAGACTCGTAAGGGGACAGCGGGATCAAATTTGCCGGATTTCCGTCCCAATGACCGATATAGCGGTTCACAACGCCCCTGACGTTGTTTCCGACATCACCATGGTAACTTCTGGCAGCCCAGCTGTTTTGAAGGCTTCCGGGAACCTTGTATTCATTGTGGATTTCATTGATGGTAACCCCCTGATTGACCAGGTGTAATACACCGTTATTCAGATGGGCATAGATATCTCTCTGGTCCTTCATTACTTCCGTGACTCTGTCATTTCCCCACCGCGGCCAGGAATGTGATGCAAACATCACCTGGGCTTCCTGCCCGAACAGGTGGAGTGCTTCATTGATATTTTTTGACCAGTTCAAGGCATCGCGAACCATTGCACCCCTTAAGGTATAAATATTGTGAACGGTGGCCGTGATATTCTCTGCAGCCCAAAATGCCTTCATCTCAGGAAAGTAGGTATTCATCTCACAGGGAGCTTCTGTATCCGGTGTATCCTGAAAGATCATCTTCACACCATCAACGGTCATCTCCTGTATATGATCCGTAATATAGACATTCGGCGCTATAAGGCCCATATTGCCAGCTGCGATGTTTTTACCAATGGCCTGATCCACATGTCCATGGGGATCGCTTGGCAACAATACACCGTACTGCATGAACATTCTCCTGTTCATGGCGTTTCCGGCATAGATATTCTCTGATATGGCATGCTCCATGAACCCGGGGGGGGCAATTATTTTAACCTTGCCGCTGACCACGTCTTTTTCATCCACAACCCCCCTGACTCCGCCCCAGTGGTCCCCATGGGAATGGGAATATACCACGGCAACAACTGGTCTTTCCCCCAGATGTTTGTTGATGAGCTCAAGAGCTGCCCGTGCTGTTTCTGCGGCAGTTAGCGGATCAAAAATAATCCAGCCGGTTTTGCCCTTTATAAAGGTGATATTGGCCAGGTCAAATCCCCGGACCTGGTAAATACCGGGAATAACTTCGTACAAGCCGTAGTTCATATTTAAAACTGCCTGGCGCTGTAAAGAGGGGTGGATGCTCTGGTATTCCTTGCCTTCAAGCAAAAAAGCATACTTTGCCATGCTCCAGGCGACATGTCCGGCATCTGCCATGATTTCCTTGTAGTCCGGTGCGGCAATAAATCCTTTTTGCTGCTCTTCAAAATCCCGTTGGTCTTTAAACGGCATTTTGTTTTTCAGGTCCTCCCACTTTTGAACAGTGGATTGGGATGGTGCCTTGCCTTTTGGATCAAAGTGTTTTTTTTCTGCGTAAGCGCTGGTTAGCAGAAAAACAGCTATTGTCAGTGCTAAAATAATGATGGATAGTTTTTTCATAATTTTCCCTCGTTAATAAATGCTATCGGTTTAAGTAATCTTTGATATTTAAAAATAAGAAAAATATCGCCATAGTTTCATGTATTACTATATTATCGCCTATAGGTAGCAATTAATGTACCAGGCGTAGTCCAACACATTAGACAAAAGTCATAACAACCTGATAAATATAGCCTTTAAGCTCAGAGAAAAATTAAAACTCAATATAGTGCACCAAAAAGCAATTTAACAAATCGAAACACGAGTGTCTCACAGGATCTTTAAAGAAACATTTGTAGTATTGTTTGTTGTTTCATATATGAAATATGATTTATCGTCTTGTAATTAGCTGTATTTGTGATGACAAGTAATTTATAGAATTTTGAATTAAATTTCAATGAGTATTTTTTTAAAAAATATGATCTTATTTTTCTTCAATAAAGTGGATGTAAAGTTAAGTTTCTTTTTTGCTGAATAACCAGAAAAAACTATTTCCTCAAAAGTAGTAGAAAGTGTTTCTTGTGTCTATCTATATGGGGTTTCGGCTGGAAACCTACAGCGACAACTGGCATTTTAAAGACTCAGTCAAGACAAAATTCGGGAACCCAAATATATGGTATCTTAATATTTTTCAGTTATGAAATTTTGATTCCACTATATGAGCCTTAACCGCTGTTACAAGCCAATCTTGCACTGTAATTTTTATATATAAAAAACAATGTGAGCCAGGACCAGACTACTGGCTTTATAGTTCGGTCTTTTCAGAATTCAAAATTGACACCAGACTTATCCCAGCAAGTTTTTGCTTACTCCATAATTTTCAGGCCATAAGATCTGGGGCTTAGCCTTTCAGCTCGGACGGAATCTCACACACGGGGATGGGTTCCATTTTGTGTCTGTTGGCCTTGTTGAATTTTTTATAAATGGACAAGACCTCTTTTTGCCGGTGGTTAGGTTTTTCCCCGGCATCTATCGTATCTCCCGATTTTTGACCCTGTGCCGTCTGCAAGGCTTCAAAGTTCATGGCCCATTCCAGCTCCTCATAGGTGGCCCCGATCTGGCTTTCATCGGTTCGGTCATCCTCCCACAACCCGTCCGTGGGGGGGGCGGTTAAAATATCCTGGCTGATACCCAGGTAGTGGCCAATGTCATAAACTTCAGATTTCATCAGGTCTGCAATGGGGGAAAGATCTACCCCCCCGTCACCGTATTTGGTATAGAACCCCACCCCAAAATCCTCCACCTTATTGCCGGTGCCAGCCACCAGCAGCCTGTGGTGGGAAGCCATGGCATAGAGGGTTGTCATCCGGAGGCGGGAACGGGTGTTGGCCATGGTCAGGTCGTCCTGGATTTCCTTGGGGAAATGGGTCTGGATCTGCTCAAAGATCGGGGTTAATTCCACATGGATGCCGGTGACATTGTCATGGGTTTTTTGCAGCCACTCAATATGGTTAGAAGATCTGGATACCTGATTTTTTGCCTGGTAAATGGGCATGTTGAGAGCCAGCACTTTTTTCCCGGTTCTCGCACACAGGGTTGAGGTCACTGCAGAATCGATGCCGCCGGATACCCCGAGGGTGAATCCGTTTAAACCGGATTTTTCCACATAGCTTGTAAGCCAGTTGACAATATATTCCACCACATCAGGCGTTTTCATGGGTATGTCCTTTAAGGATTGGGGTTAAGCTTTTATCATTAATACCGTGCTGGCGCGCATATTCGTATAGGATAATGGAGGCGGCCACACTGACATTTAGGCTTTGGGATTTGCCATACTGGGGAATGGTCAGGCGCTTTATTTTGGGGAACAGGTCCGGCTCAAAACTGATTCCAAACCCTTCATGCCCAAAGATAAAGGCGCTTTTCCTGGGCAGAGGGGTATTCATTATTGACGAGCCTTTTCCGGGTTCCAGAATATAGGGAGTATATCCCTTGTTAACGATGTCTGTGTAACAGGTGAAAAATTTATTGTGAAAAAGAGTTGGAACCCATTTAAAGGCCCCCATACCCGGTGCCGGGTCGAAAAAATCAATGCCCACCAAATGGATTTCCCGGCAGCCAAAAGCTTCTGAACTTCTGAATATTTTGCCGATATTAAAGGTGGGTTTGAGGTTGTCCAATATAATGATGCAGTCGTGGATGCCGGGTTGTGCCAGATAATTTTTGTTTCGCTGCCGCCGGAATCGTGTTTTGGCCATCTCCCGTTCGGATTTCATCATCTCTCTGATTTTATGGGGTCCCATTTTTCCCTTTCATCCATAAGTTTTATCCCCCTGGCCGGTCAAGACGAGCTGGGATTCAAATATTAACAGTTGATATACACGGTTGCATCCAAAATTGCAAAAAAATGAAGACCATTTGGTTTGCCTTGTACACCAAATTCCTGTATTCACAACTTATGAGTACACACCGTAAGAAAAGGAGTATAAAATGAAGGTCATCATTGATTTATGCGTGGTTCCCCTGGGAGTGGGGCTTTCTGTTTCCAAATATGTGGTTGCCTGCCAGAAAATTATTGAAGGGGCCGGGCTGAAATCTCAACTACATGCCTATGGCACCAATATTGAGGGGGAGTGGGATGCGGTGTTTGATGCGGTAAAACAATGCCATGAAAGGGTCCATGAAATGGGTGCCCCCAGAATTACCACCACCATCAAGGTTGGGACCCGCACCGACCGGGACCAGACCATGGCCGACAAGGTGTCCAGTGTAGAGGATAAATTATAGGTCCTTAACTCCTGATTTATTGAATGGTCCCGGGGGCTTCTTTCCCACAGACTTAGCGATTCAGGCCGGGTCTGTTGGCACTCTTAACACAGCCATGGTCAGTCGGGAAATGCAGATCAGTTCCTTTTTTTCGTTTTCAATGGAAATATCCCATACCTGGGTGGTTCTGCCCAGGTGGATGGGTTTTGCCGTACCGGTTACTAATCCTTTGGACACGCTTTTCAAATGATTGGCCTTGACCTCAAGCCCTACACTGTAGTGGGCATCGTCAAGGGTCATATAGGAAGCTGAACTGCCCAGGGTCTCGGCCAGAACCACCGAGGCACCGCCGTGGAGAATTCCCATGGGCTGCATCGTTGTTCGATCCACCGGCATGGTGGCACTTAAAAAGTCCTCTCCCTTTTCCAGAAATTCGATGTCCAGATGGCCCACAATTGATTCTTTTCTAAACTGGTTCATGTCCGCTATTATAAATTCTTTTTTCCAGATGCTTGTCATTTTGCTTCTTCTTTCTGGTTTTGCTTCATAATCGTGAGTATGTGGTCAATTTTTTCCTGGGCTGTTGCTGCTTCAAGGCTGCATCCGCCAGCACCGGCATGACCGCCGCCACCAAATTGGGCCA
>CAXHYW010000279.1:0-5503 GCA_964021475.1 uncultured Desulfobacteraceae bacterium
ATCTACACATAGAGGCACACTCTTTCCCTACACGACGCTCTTCCGATCTAGGGGGGTGATCACAATTTTTTCTTCTTCAATCAGTTCTTTGATCTGTTTGGATTGGGAATTTTGTTCATTAAAATTATTCTGGATCACGGAAAGATTGTCATAGAGGGGCTGCATATAAGGATCCAATTTTGAGGCCACATCCCCGGGCAGAAAGCCCAGATTTTTGTTGCTTAAGGGGACCACGGGGCGGGCAATAAAAATCTGGCGATAAAACTGTTTTTTGGCCAGGGCGGCTGCCAGGGCCAGCAGGGTTTTGCCAGTGCCAGCCTTCCCGGAAACAGTCACCAGGGAAATATCCGGATTGAGCATGGCGTTCAGGGCAAAGGTCTGCTCTGAATTCCTCGGCTGGATTCCATAACAAATTCTGGGTTGGATTAATTTAATGGTCTGACTACTTCCATCAAAAAAAGCCAGAGCGGATTTGGACCCATTCTTTAAAATAACATTCTCATTGGGAAAAAACCCAACCTCCCTCCCAATGGTGGAAACTTGAATTTCATGGGGTTTTTTATACAGCTCGGCAAATACCCTGGCATTAATATTTTCCATCACTGTCAATCCGGTATACATGTCGGAAAGATCCTGGATAAACTTTGAATTATAATTTTCCGTTTTCAAACCAATGGACCGGGCTTTTAAGCGCAGGTTGACATCCTTTGTTACAAAAACCACATTCTTGAATCTTTTTTTCCGGGCGATGGAATAGGCAATATTTAAAATTTTAATGTCCGGTGTTATCTCGGTAAAATTTTCTTTGATCTTATCCTCTAACGCAGAATCCAGGCAAATGGTGATGCGGCCACTCCCCTTCTCAATGGGAACACCACCGTTCAGCATCCCCTCACTGGAAAGCGCGTCCAGGGAGCGTAAGAAGTCCCGGGCATTACAATTGATGACCTTGTTCCCTTTCTTGAACTTATCCAGTTCTTCAATGACCGTTATGGGAATACAAATATCATTTTCCTTGAACTGGTTGATGCAGTTGCTGTCATGGAGGATGACATTGGTATCCAGGATAAAGATTTTTTTCATACGACCTCCACTAATCATTTCTCACGACCCGTTTGACATCGGTGACCTTTTTAAGCCGGCGGATTTCCGACATGATTTTACGCAATTGCACCGAACTTTCCACCATAACGGTAAAATAAAACAAACCGATTCCGGCCTCGGATGTTTCGCTCTGGGCATTTAAAATATTGCATTTGGATTTACTGATCACCGCCGCAATATCCGCCAAAAGTCCATGCCGGTCATCGGTCTTGATCCGGATACTGGCGGGGTAGGATTCGGAGAAATCCTCACTCCACTGCACCTCTATTTTGCGTTCACTGCTCATTTTCATGACATTCAGGCAGCGTTTGCTGTGAATGGTTACGCCCTGACCCTGGGTAATAAATCCTGTGATGGGATCTCCCGGCAATGGATTGCAGCATTTGGAGAACCGGACTAAAATATCATGGAGGCCTTTGACAATGATACCGGTATCAGATTTGCGCTTTGTTCTGCTGGCAAGTTTTTGGAGAAAACTTGGCTTTTCTTCTTTGGGCTCTCCAAGCTCCGGCAAAGTCTTGTTTAAAAGCTGCAAAGGCGTCAGCTTGCCAAATCCCACATGGGCGATGAGATCATCCACGGTCTTAAACCCGTAGGATTCTGCCACCACACGAATCTCCCCGGATTTTATCAGGGCATTAAAGTTCTGGTTCTTTTTCCTGAAAATCTTTTCGCACATTTCCCGACCCAAAGAATAGCTCCGCTCTTTTTCCAGGGCATTGATAAAGGCGCGTATCTTGGTCCGGGCTTTAACGGTTTTGACAAAATTAAGCCAGTCTGCGCTGGGGTGATGCCCCTTGGTGGTAATTATTTCAACGGTATCACCGGTTTTAAGCCGGTGGGTCAATGGCACCAGCTTGCCGCTGACCTTGGCCCCGGTACAGGCAGCCCCGACCTCGGTGTGGATCATATAGGCGAAATCAACCGGGGTGGCCTTTTTGGGCAGAATCTTTATGTCTCCCTGGGGGGTGAACACATAGATTTCATCCGGATACAAATCGATACGCACATTTTCCAGAAACTCGTCCGGGTCATTATAGTTTTCCTGGTTTTCCACCAGATTCCGGATCCAGGCGAATAACTCACCGGTATTTTTATCGATCTTGGAGCCTTCCTTATAACTCCAGTGGGCGGCAATACCGGATTCGGCAATCCGATTCATCTCCTTTGTTCTAATCTGAATTTCCACCCGCTCTCCCTTGGGACCCACCACCGTGGTATGGATGGATTGATACATATTGGGTTTGGGATTGCCGATATAATCCTTTATCTTGTAATAAATGGGTTTCCACATGGAATGGATGGCGCCCATGGCGGCATAACACTGGGGCACCGTATCTAAAATAAGCCTGAAGGCGATGATGTCATAGACCTCCTCAAACTCCAGACTCTGGGAAAGCATTTTCTGGTAAATGCTGTAATGCTGTTTATACCGCCCCTTGATATCACAGGGCAGTTCCATTTCTTCCATTTTATACTGAAGGCTGGTTTTGACCTCTTTGATATAATCTTCTTTTTTATCCTTGGCCGTATTTACCAGGGCCTCAATGCGCTCATACTCATCCCTCAGGGTATAGTAAAAGGCAATTTCCTCCAACTCATGCTTAATCCAGAAGATTCCCAGCCGGGCGGCAATGGGGGCATAGATATCCAGGGTTTCCTGGGCAATGGCGGCCTGTTTTTCAGGCTTCCGATGGTATTTGAGTGTCCGCATATTATGGATACGATCAGCAAGCTTGATGAGCACCACCCGGATATCATCGGCCATGGCCAGGATCATCTTCCGCAGAGATTCTGCCTGCTGGGCAATCTTAGTGGCGGAAGATTTAGGCAGGGCCAGACTGGACAGCTTAGTGACCCCTTCCACAATATGGGCCACTCCCGGACCGAACATTTTTTCAATATCCTCTTTGGTGGCGGGAGTATCCTCAATCACATCATGGAGAAGGGCCGCTGCAATGCTTTCCACATCCATGGTCATGTCTGCCAGGATATCCGCCACTTCCAACGGGTGGGAAAGATAGGGCTCCCCGGAAAGCCTTACCTGCCCTTCATGAACCCGGGCCGAATAAATATAGGCCCGGTCAATGATGGACAGATCCGCATCCGGGTTATACTCATAAATCTTATCCAATATGTCGGTGATTCGAATCATCTTTACAGCGGCACCTTTATCTTAGTGTTCACCCGATTAATATGCCTTGGCAAACAAGACCCTTTTTGAGCTGGCATTTTCGCAGCAGATGCAAGACCCTTCTTCCTCAGGGCTGTCAAAGGGAATACAACGAATCGTCACAGAAAGATGCTTCTTGATCGTTTCCTCACACTCCCTTGATCCGCACCAATGGGAGTAGATAAACGCCCCGTTCTCATATCCCTTTGCCTTTTTAAACAACTTGTAAAATTCTTTTTTGGAATCAATGGAAAAGGTATGATCCTTTCTAAACTGCAGGGCCCTCTGGAACAAGGTATCCTGGATATTGTCCAGAAGCTGCGCAATCCCATTGGTAAAATCGTCTCTGTCTATGGACATCTTCTCATTGGTATCCCGGCGAGCCATGAACACAGAGTTGTTCTCAATATCCCTTGGTCCCAGTTCAATGCGAACGGGAATTCCTTTTTTCACCCAGTCCCACCCACGGGCACCGCCGATATCTCTGGCATCAATTTCCACTTCCACCTTTCGACCGTGGTAATCCATGGACCGTAAGGCCTTTTTCAGGGCATCAGCACTCTCCATCACCTGGGTGTTGTCCCCGCCTTTTTTGATAATGGGCAAAATCACCACATGGGCCGGCGCCACACGAGGCGGCATAATCATGCCGTCATCATCGGAATGAACCATGATCATACCGCCGATCATCCGGGTGGAAGTTCCCCAGGATGTGGTCCAGGCAAAGGCTTCCTGGCCCTCTTCATTCTGAAATTTAATATCAGACCCCTTGGCAAAATTTTGTCCCAGAAAATGGGAAGTACCTGCCTGAAGTGCTCTTTTGTCCTGCATCATGGCCTCGATACACAGGGTATCATCCGCTCCCGGGAACCGTTCCGATTCGGTTTTCTGCCCCCGGATCACGGGCATAGCAAGGTGCTCCTCCACAAAACGGGTATAAATATTAAGCATCTGGAGGGTCCGTTCCTGGGCTTCCGCTTTTGTTGCATGGGCGGTATGGCCTTCCTGCCACAAAAACTCACTGGTTCTCAGAAACATCCGAGTCCGCATTTCCCATCTCACCACATTGGCCCATTGGTTGAGCAGAATGGGCAGGTCCCGGTAGGAACTGGTCCACTTGGCCATGGACTCGCCAATAATGGTTTCAGATGTGGGACGAACAATCAAGGGTTCTGCCAGTTCCCCTGCGGGAACCAGTTTTCCGTCTGGCCCTTTTTCAAGTTTGTGGTGGGTTACCACAGCGCATTCCTTTGCAAACCCCTCCACATGCTCGGCCTCTTTTTCAAGATAACTCAATGGAATAAACAACGGAAAATAGGCATTCCGGACACCGGTTTCCTTGAACATTGCATCCATATCGTGCTGAATATTTTCCCACAGCGCAAACCCCCAGGGTTTGATCACCATGCAGCCCCTGACCGGCGAATTCTCTGCCATATCAGATGCCTTAACAACCTCCTGATACCATTGGGAATAATCTTCTTCCCGGGTCGGGGTGATTGCCGTCTTATTCTTCTTTGCCATTCCGTTCCTCCGAATTTTCTGTCATCTTGTCTATTTCAGCGAGCAATTCAGCCACCAATTGATCCTGGTCCACTCGTTTGAATACCTTTCCTTGTTTGAACAAAATTCCCTGACCATCGGCCCCTGTAATACCGATATCGGCTTCCTTTGCCTCTCCGGGGCCATTTACCACACATCCCATAATCGCAACTTTAATCTTACTGGAACGTTCAAGTAAAGCTTTTTCTACCTCTTCTGCAATTTTAAACAAATCGATTTTACACCGGCCGCAGGTGGGGCATGAAATCAGCTCCGGCCCACGGCTTCTGATACCAAGGGCCCGTAAAATCTCAAAGCCTGTCCGGATCTCTTCCACAGGATCCCGGGTTAAAGAAACCCGGATCGTGTCTCCAATCCCCTCGGACAAGAGCATGCCGATACCAATGGCGGATTTGGTAATCCCGGCAATGAGGCCACCGGCCTCGGTCACCCCCACATGCAAGGGGACATCGGTGAGAGGGGCCAGCATGCGATAGGCCTCCACCGTCCTTGTGACATCCGAGGCCTTCAAAGACACCTTGATGTCATAAAAGCCTAAATCTTCCAGAATCCGAATATTGGACAAGGCACTTTCCACCATAGCTTCGGCCGTGGTTCCCAATCTCTTTTCAATCTCTTTTTCAAGGGAACCGGCATTAACCCCCACCCGGATGGGAATCCCAT
>CAXHYW010000280.1:0-5499 GCA_964021475.1 uncultured Desulfobacteraceae bacterium
TCCAACAGGATATGACTATCCCCCATCATGTCGGAAAAAGTGGGGGACCCGGAGGAGCTGCCATACCCCCGATAATCCACCACAAAAAAATTCACCCCCATATCGAGAAAATAGACGCCCAGTTCATCATAGTCTGACACGATCTCGCCATTGCCATGAAAAAATAGAATGACCGGGGCATCCCTGTGTTTAAAATGAAAAGATGCGCCCACTTCTACCCCCTGACCCACGGGAATTTTTATATCATCACGGTGCTTGTCAGCCACCCGGCCCTCTTCCCTGCGTGGGTGAAACAAAGACGAGAGGACAGGGGCTTGATCCAGGGCCGCATAGTTTTTAAATCTTACCATGGCGTTTCTCCTATATTCAAAGAGGTTTGATTGATTTTTTCAATTTATTTGCTTATCCCTCTCCCCCTGGCAAAGGTAACCGCCGCCCCCACAAAAGCCACCAAAGCGCCAACAACCATTACCCGTTTAAAACTGGCCATAAAACTTACGGCCATGGCCGGGGTATAGCTGTCCAGACCCGCCCCTTGGGTCAAATGGCTAAAAGAGCTGGTGAAAATGGTACCGGCAAGGGCCACCCCCATCACCATGCCCAGATTTCGGGCGGTGGCACTGGCTCCTGCGGCAATTCCCCGCCGGGCCATGGGAACTGCCCCCATGATGGCGGTATTATTGGGAGAGATAAACAGGGCCGTTCCCATGCCGGTAAGACCCATCCGCCACACAAGGGACAAGGTTCCCATTCCAGGTGAAATGAACATGAGCGATACCAACCCCACCCCCAATAATATCATCCCGGAGGAACAGAGAAGCTGTGACCCCAACCGGTCGGACAGCGCACCGGATATCGGAGAAATAACCAATAGAAAAAGAAAGGGCACAATCATGATCCCCCCGGTTCGGGCAGGGGAGAACCCGCAGGGATAGGTCAGAAAAAAGGGCATCATAAAAACAACGACAAAAAGCGCAGCAAATAAAAAGCCCGATGCCGCAAGGGGCAACACAAAAAGCCTAATTTTTAGCAGGCTAAGGTCAAACAAGGGGTGGGCTAAGGTTCGGGAATTGACGATAAACCCCACACAAGCCACACATCCTATTATCAAGCAAAAGGCAAACCGAAAAGAGGAGATCCCCCAGACCGACACCTGTGTCATGCACAAAATAAGACATGAAAGCCCAATGATCATCATGAGACTGCCGACCCAATCCAGGGTTTCACCGGTTCCCCTGCCCCCGGGAATCTTCTTGAGAACAAAAAAACCTGAAATGGTGGCCAAAATCCCAATGGGGATATTAATATAAAAAATATACCGCCAGGAAAAATACTCCAAAAGCACCCCGCCTGCCACAGGTCCCAGAGTCAGACCGGCCGCCACCACAGCCCCCAGCAACCCCAGGGCACGGCCCCGTTGGGCAGTTTCAAACACATCCACAATCAGCGCCGGGGAACAGGCCATGAGCATGGAAGCACCTACTCCCTGGACCACCCGGGCCATTGCCAAAGAAAAAGGAGAGATCGCCATCCCGCAGAAAAAGGAGCCAAGGGTGAACACCAGAAAACCCAGCACATAAATCAAGCGCCGTCCTCTAATGTCTGAAAGCCTTCCAAACGTCAACAAAAGGGAGGACACTGTTAAAAGATAAATCACCACCACCCATTGAATCGTTGAAATATCGGTGGCCATCTCCCCCATGATATAGGGAAGGGCGACATTGACAATACTTGAGTCCAGGGTTGACATAAAGATGGCGACGGCAACCAAAGAGAATATTTTCCATTTTTTTTCTATCATCTTAAGTCAACCCCCCATTCCATTCTTTAGATCTTCCAAAGATTATGTTATATCTAACTGGTTGACAAGAAAAATTTCTAACCGAGGAGACCATGGCCACAATTAAAGATATTGTACTGATCCATCTTGAAGATTCACCGGTTTCTTTTGCCAGGGTGGAAAGTATTTTACCCGATGCAAAAAAAGACTGGTATCAAATTAAATTGCTCATGCTGCAAATTCCCTTACAGGTAGTTACCTGGATTTTAAAAGACGCATACATCAACGGAGATGAGTTTCATATGAACGGTAAGAAAATGAAACTTCAAACCGTTGAGTGCCCGGTTGAAGAGATAGCTCTACATCTTTCCGGGGATACCGGAAAAAATCAGCCAACAGGCGACACAAGCCCTTCTGGACCAGAAGAAACCGAAAATGCCCAAATCATTTCCTTTTCAGACATGAAAAAGAAACGAAAAGACCATGAGCCAGACCCGGGATAAGATTATATCGGCATCCCGAAGAACCGATATCCCCGGATGGTATACCCCCTGGTTTCTGGCACAGATAAAACAAGGCTATTTCACCATCCAAAACCCCTATAATAAGGTAAGCAAAAGAGTGGATGCCAGGCCCGAAAGTGTCCATTCCATTGTTTTCTGGTCAAAGAACTTTGGCCCCTTTCAGGATCTTCATGCAGACCAGATCCTCACAGATATGGGATATCACCTGTATTTTAATTTTACCATTAATTCAAGGAACGCATGGCTTGAACCTAAACTTCCGGGATTATCGGAAAGACTGAGCCAGGTAAAGCATTTGTGCGAAAAATTTGGACCCGATAAACTCTCCTGGAGATTTGATCCCATTTGTTTTTACAGAATCGAAAACAAAGGGATAGAAAACAACCTGGGCGACTTTACCATGATCGCGGATGCCATGGCCGAAATGGGGATTAGCCGCTGTGTCACCAGTTTTTACAATGGGTATAAAAAAATTGAGGCCCGGGTGTCCCATTTATCAACCCGGGGAAACCCCCATGTCTGCTTTATTGACCCGGCAATAGAAAAAAAGCAACAGGTGATCCAACGAATGGCAGCTTATCTGGAACAAAAAAACATTGACTTGCATCTGTGTTGTGAATCATCTGTTTTTCAAACTCTTGGGGAAAAGCCCCATGTTAAACAAAATGCCTGCATAGATGGCAAACACCTTAAACACATTTATGGCGGCACCCCCGAGACCGGGAAAGATTACGGACAACGGTCCAAACTGGGGTGCCAATGTACAAAATCAATCGATATCGGGGCCTATGCCGCCCACCCCTGTTACCATAATTGTTTGTTTTGTTATGCAAACACCGGAATTGATACAAAGATTCGACAAGGCAGATGAAAATGAAAATCAAAGAACTTGAAATTAACGGCAAAACCTTTTTGGCCCCCCTGGCCGGCATCACCAATTTACCCTTCAGGCAACTTGTTAAAGAATGCGGAGGTGCCGTGGTCTGCTCGGAAATGGTCAGCGCCAAAGGGATCTTTTATAATTCCAAAAACACCGTAACACTGATGAATTCAAGGGAGGATGAACGTCCCCTGTCTGTTCAATTGTTTGGAGCAGATCCCGAATCCATGGCCCAGGCAGCCACCTTTGTTCAAGATTTGGGTGTGGCAGATATCATTGATATTAATTTTGGCTGCAGCGTTAGAAAAGTGGTTAAACAAGGGGCAGGCGTTGCCCTCATGAAGGAGCCCAAACTCTTTGAGGCCATTTTAAAAGCGGTGCGAAACGCCACTCATCTTCCCTTTACCATCAAAATCAGGTCTGGCTGGGATCAATCCGGGCACCAGGCCTTTGCCCTTGCCAGGATAGCCCAGGAGATCGGAGTGGACGCCATCGCCGTCCATCCCAGAACTGCCACCCAAGGATTCAAAGGGATTGCGAACTGGGACCATATTCGACAAATCAAGGAAATGCTTACGATCCCTGTCATCGGCAACGGGGATATCACTTGTGTGGAAGACGCGGCCCGGATGTTCTCTGACACAGGCTGTGATGCTGTAATGGTGGGGCGTGCCGCCATGTCCAACCCCTTTCTTCTGGCCCAGATCGAAGCGTATCTGGCCACGGGAGTGTATAAACCAATCACCCCCCGGGAAATATTCCGGAAGATGGAACGCTTGATTGAATTATATCTGGACTATTTTGGTGACCCCCATGCTGCAAAAATGCTTCGGGGAAGGCTTTCCTGGTTTGTGAAAGGATTGCCTGGATGTTCTGCCTTTAGACAAGACCTGGCCCGGATAGAATCATCCGGCCAGGCCATCACCCTCATCCGGGCATATGAAGCCATGGATATTTAAATTATTCTTTTACATATTCCGCAGTGGCCAGGGAACTGACCCCCCCCCTGGGGGTAAATTCTCCAGTAACCTTCATACTTAAAGGGGCGAGCACCCCCACCAGATCATCCAAAATTTTGTTAATAACATGCTCGTAGAACATGCCCACATTTCTGTATTGCAGCAAATAATATTTCAGGGATTTGAGTTCGATAATCTGTGAATCTGGCCTGTAATCGATGGTAATACACCCATTGTCCGGCAACCCTGTCATGGGGCATACAGAAGTATATTCGGGTTGTTTGATCCTGATATCGATACTTCGCTTGGATTTATACGCATATTCAATGGGTTCCAGGACGTCTGTTTTGATTACGTCCGGGGTATCAATTTTAAACGGGGTTTTATATTGTTTATTTTCAATCATCTTGAATCCTTAAAATTTGGTTACACTTTTAATATCTGTCATTTTTCAAGCTGAGAGGATATCATAAAGTACTAATGGTTTCAATTTAATTCATTGGGTTGTATTCGGTGGGCCTTGGAATAGCGACAAACCCCGGCATGGTCGCCCCTGGGGGTAAATCGTAGAAAAAGCTTGACAAAGGAATTTAAAAAAAGGATAACTGTCGAACTCTCATATAATAGCTGTTAGATAAAAATCCCTCAATCTCGCTTTCGATACCACAGGGTTTAATTTCTAAGTAATAACATTGTCAGACACGATCATTTCCGCTGGCATTATATACGTCCCAAGGAGGATATTAATTAAATGAACGACTTTTTGCAAAGCCTTCGTAACGGTCAGGCTGAAAAACCGCGCACCCCAAAAACGCGCAAAAACGCTGACAACTCTTTTCAATACACAAACAACAACAGATTCTCGACCTATGGTCAGGGATATCAAAACACCCGCAGCCCTAATATGAAACGGCAAATGCCCCAGGGCATGCCGCACCAGGGAGGGAATCATGCTCCAGCAGAAGACCCGAACATAACCTTGCTTGCCGATATTCTGGATAATCTTACCAATCATGTGGAGACCATGGTAAAAAATCAGGAATACATGGTAAATATCCAGGAAAGAACGGCAGATATGCTGGAGCGTCAAGCCAATGCCATTGAACGGATTGTCGTCCATTTAAACCTTACCCCGGAAATGGAAGATCTATCACAACCGGCATTTGAGAATCATTATGTGACCTCCCGGGAACCCAATGACGACATTGATGATGACAACATCGGCAACGAATGGGTAGAACCCACACCCCCTGCTGTTAAGCCCATTGCCAAGCCCATTGCCAAGCCTGTGGCAGCCCCTGTGGTTCGGGAGGCCAAAAAAATCCTGGTTAACCCTGAAATCGAAAAGCCAGTCAG
>CAXHYW010000281.1:0-5494 GCA_964021475.1 uncultured Desulfobacteraceae bacterium
ACTATCGTATGAAGAATTATAAAATCAGGCGGGCCAGTTCTTTTGCCTTTTCAAACCCAGGTTCAATAATGGCCAGCATTTTTTCCTCGGACACCCCATAGGTCTGCTTGGCCTCGGCAATCATTTCATCCAAACCGGAATTGTCATCATCTTCCCGGAGAATGGCCACAAGCCTTACCGGTCCAAGGGCTTCATAGTCGGCAACCGATTGTCCGTGATGGCCTCGAATGGCTGCAGCGATATTTTCCGGCAGCCCCCATTCGCTACAGATCCAGGCAGCCACTTCGGCATGGTCCCACTCAAGAGCCTCCCGTTCCAGAGCCGCCAGATCCCCGCCCTCAAGGTGCCATTTTTTAAAAATCGGATCATACTCCTCACTTCGGTGACAGGCCAGAAATGGCAATGCCATGTCTTGGAGAAAAGCCGCTGTAAAACATTCGCCTTCCTTTGCCGGGCACAGGATTCGGGCCAAGTCACTTGCCAACACAGCCCGTTTGGCCGATGCCAGCCAGAAATCTCCCGGATCATGCCATTGACAGGATTTTTTAGGAAGCCCCTTTGCAACCCCCACACCCAACACCATGGATTCCAACTGGGAGATCCCTACCAGGGCAATGGCCTGGGTAAGATTTTCCACTTTTTTGCTGGGGGAAAATGCAGCGGAGTTAGCAATGCCCAACACCCTTACCGATATCCCCGGATCAAGGGAAAGGGATTCTGCAATGGAGTCCATGGAGGAATAGGGACTTCTGATTTTTTGCAGGATCTGCATCACCACTGCCGGAAATGACGGCAGCACGTACCCTTTGAGTATTTTTTTCAGTTTTGCTTTTGGATCGGTTTTTTTTGTAAAAAAAGAGAACATATCTTACCCTTAAATTGATTATTCAGCCCGGCGTGCCATTTTATTTCCCAATATACTCAACAACCCCCCCAGCCCAAGGTATCCGGTAATGGCCTGGAGAGTGACAAACATCTGGGCTGTCAAAGATGCTGGCACCGCATCCCCATAACCCAGGGTTGTAAGGGTCACAAAGGAAAAATAAATAGGCGAAAACCAGGTTTCATAGTCTCCGTAATCTATTTCCAACTGGGAATAAATACCTGCAAATACAAGGGTTGCCGCCAATAGCCACAGAAACCACCTGGAAATGCTTCTGCCACAGTCCGATGTAAACCACCAGATCCAGTAGATTATTTTGTTCAACCGGCTTTGGACCTGAAATTCGTACAAATAATTTTCATCTGCAATATACCGCCGAACCAGGAAGGCACCCCTCAGATCCAGTCCCCTGATATCCGTCCCGATCCAGTCCGCTGTTTTAAAATTCCGGATCCCAAGCAGTCGGCACCCCTGCATGTTGGCCAATTCAAAGTTGGTATTTGCCACATTGCTGAGTTTCAGATCACTATTTTCCAAATTCGCCCGGGTAAAAACCGCCCCGGACAGATCGGCTTCGGACAGCCTTGCCCGGGCCAGATTAGACGCCCGCAAATCGGCCCCCACCAGTATGGATCGACTCAGCACGGATTCGCTCAAATCTGCGTTAATCATACTTGCATGGGAAAGGTCGGCCCCGCCAAATCCTGCCATTTTTGCACTGCATTCATTCAACCCGGCATGACTTAAGTCAGCACCGATAAATTCGCATTCATCTAAGATGGCTTTTTCAAGACTTGCCTCCCGAAGAAGGGCGTAACTTAAATTGGCTTTGGTAAGATTCACCCGGTTCATATTGGCAAAGGACAAATCAAACCCGGACAAATCAAGCCCGGACAGATCCTCGTTGTCCAGACTGATACCCCGCAAATCCAACTTCAGGGGACGTTTACGATTTCCCAGGCAGCAATCTGTTTTCAGGGTATGAACCATATGGGCAAGACAGGTGCCGTCAAATTCCGGATCTGGCTGATTCCAACGAGATTTTAATGCTTTTATATCTGGAGTATTAACCGCGGGCCCCCTTTCATATGACCGAATCCATACTGGTGCATCTGCCTCTATCTTTTGTCTCAATTAAAAAAAAATTAGTTACGGGTATGATCTATCATTTTTCAGTAAATTTATTCTATATTATTCTATATTATTCTATTGAAAAACTAAAGACTATATTTAATATAACCCGCAAACACGGGGATAACTGATCCCAAACAGGCAGGCAGCCGCAATGTCCATTTTTTTTATCTTGACCCAAATCATAAGGTCTGCGATTGTAAATAGTTAATCGACTATCGGGATGTAATAAAAGTGAGGAAATAAAAAATGAAATTTACCATTGACCATTTTAATATCAATGTACTGGACCTTGAAAAAAGCTTGGCCTTTTACAAACAAGCCCTTGGCCTGGAAGAGGAACGACGGAAAACCGCTGAAGACGGAAGCTTCATCATTGTCTTTTTAGGGGACGGCACCAACTCCAGCAAACTGGAGCTCACCTGGCTCAAATCCCAAGAAACTCCCTACAACCTGGGAGACGAAGAATTCCATATCGCCTTTAAGACCCAAGATTTTGAAGGAGCATATGCGCTTCATAAAAAAATGGAGTGTATCTGTTACGAGAACAAGGAGATGGGAATTTATTTCATAAATGATCCCGACGGCTACTGGCTTGAAGTGGTACCTGTCCGATAGCCCGCCTTTTTTTTAGACAATAGTGACAATAGCCAGGAATATTCCATGACATCACCGCCCAAAGCCTCTGTTTCAGGATTTTATTGGATAGGCGTGGGAGCCACCATCGTGGGAATCCTGGTCGTCGCCATCCTGAACCTGGCCACTCCCCTTGAATTTGTTATCGCAAGATTTGAAGCCATGCGCCAGGGAGGGGATATTCTCTGGATAGATGTTGTTGCCTATCGATTTGCCATCCTCTGTCTGCTGGCAGCCTTGGCCTGCATCCCGTTTCTGGTAATATTCAAACGGCTGCTCACCCCCATTTCCCTTTGTTTATCCCTGAAACGTCGGCACCAATCCATCCCCTTGCATCTTGAGCAACGGGCAAAACAACGGCTGATCAACCTGCCCTTTATCATGGTTCCGGTGAATCTTCTCTTCTGGATCATCATTCCCCTGCTTATTTTCGGCGGCGCTTTTGCCTTGGGCCGAATAGATATGGTCGCAGCCATCACCTTTGCCATTCGGTCCACCATGGTGGGGTTGGTTTCCTCTGCCATTGTCTTTTTTGGGGTTGAATCCTATGCCAGAAAAGCGTTGATTCCCCTTTTTTTCCCCGCAGGCGAGCTCTCCTGCGTGGAAAAAACCGCCTCCATTTCCATTTCAAGGCGTCTCAGGGCATTTTACCGGACCGGAAGCCTGATCCCCCTGGCCAACATTGTCCTGACCCTCTACATTCTCTACTCCCAGGTAAACTCGGAAACCATTTCAGCCAAAGTCTATGGCCAGGGAGTTTTGATTTTTTCCCTGGTGGTTTTCATCCTTTTTTTCCTGGGATCCGGGGTATTGAACCGCCTGATCAGCAGATCCATTGCCGACCCAATCAATGACATGCTATACACCATGAAAGAGGTCAAAAAGGGAAATTATACAACACGGGTGAACGTGGTCTCCAACGATGAGGTGGGCATCCTGGGGGATGCCACAAATCGAATGATTCAAGGTCTTGCAGAAAGAGAACTGCTCCGGGATGCCTTTGGAAGATATGTCACCCCCGAGGTCAGGGATGAAATCATAGCGGGCAAAATCCCCCTGGACGGAGAATTCAAAGAAGTCACGGTATTATTTGCTGACTTAAGAGACTTTACCCCCATGACAGAAGCCCATGATCCCAAACAAATCGTGCAAACCTTAAACGATTACTTCAAGGAGATGAGTGCGGCCATCAATAAAAGATCCGGCTTGATCCTCCAATTTCTTGGGGATGAAATCTATGCGGTTTTCGGGGCCCCTATATCCTGCAAGAATCACCCCTCCAATGCATTTTTGACCGCCCTGGATATGGAAAAGCGACTTAAAGAGTTAAACAAACGCTTTGTCCTAGAGGGAAGACCCCAATTATCCCATGGCATCGGCATCCACACCGGCCAGGTGCTGGCAGCCAATATCGGAAGCCCGGAAAGGCTTTCCTATCTGTTGGTGGGGGATACGGTCAATCTGGCATCCCGTCTCCAAACCCTTACCCGGGAACTGGATGCCCGCATCATTTTATCTGCCAAGACGAAGAACCTACTGCCGGCAAACCTCCTGCCGGAAAGCCAGACCGAAAACCTCCTTGCCAAACGGCCCCAACCCGTCCAGATAAAAGGCCGCAAAAACCCGGTGGATATTTACCTGATCAAATAGGAAACACGTGGCTCCTATGTTTTGACTACCTGTCATCCAAGGCTCAAAAAGAGAAGATTTAAATCCGGCGCTGGGCAAGATGGTACAAACGGGAGCCCGCTTCATAGAAAAGCCCCCGTAAAAATCGCATGGAAACAGGTGAAATTTGCGATACCGGCAGGGGAATATCCTTGGAGGAACCGCCAATCATATACTGGGCCAGCAACTTTCCAAACACCGTACCCGGACCAATTCCCCGGCCATTATAACAGGTAACCATGGCCAAATTTTCCCCCATGACATGGAACTTCGGAATATGATTAGTGGTCATGGCGATTCTGCCATACCAGGCGTATTCCAAATCCACCTTTCCGATCTGGGGAAACACTTTTTTAAGACTTCTTTGGGCCCAGGCCCGATTGATTCCCATGGCAAAGTCTTCCACGCTCCCGACACTTCCGATGATCAATCGCCCCGAGGCATCCAGCCGATAGGAAGAAAGAATCAAGTTAGTATCCCAGATGCCGTTTTGGCCGGGCAAGACGGTTTTCAAGATCTCTTTACCAAGGGGGGGGGTGGCAAATTGAAAATAATTAAAAGGGACCATATTATGTTTCTGATCTTGAAACGCGGCTTCCGGATACCCCTGGACTGCAATGATGACAGATTTTGCCACAACGGATCCCCGGGGGGTTGTCAACCGCCAGGAATCCCATTCTTTATCCAGGGCAGTCACCGGAGAATGATTAAATAGAGTTGCCCCTTCATCCTGGGCGGCCCTGGCCAGGCCGTATGCATAGGCCAAGGGCTGAACAGTGCCCGCCCGTTCGTCCAGCAACGCCCCCAGATATGCCGTGGTACCTAATTTTTTAGAGGCTTCATCCCGGTCCAGAAGCCGGACAGGTGCTCCCCGCTCTATCCATTGCCTTTCCCGTTCTTTAAGGGCCGCAAATCCTGCCTTGGAATCGGCACAATGGAGGGTGCCATGCCGCCAGGCTTCACACTGGATTTTATATTTATCAATGAGCCCGTAAACCAGATCCGGGGAAGCTCCCAGACCATCAATCAATGCCTGTCCATGTTCCGGACCCACCAATTGATTCACCTCTTCGGGCATGAGCCAGAGACCTGCATTCACAAGCCCCACATTCCGGCCGGCTCCACCAAACCCCACATCATTGGCTTCAAGCAGAATGCATGATTTACCGGCCAAAG
>CAXHYW010000282.1:0-5490 GCA_964021475.1 uncultured Desulfobacteraceae bacterium
AATCATAATTGCCTGTTACCTGTTCAAACGCCTCTTTTGCTTTTTGGATAATATTTCCTTTTTGATAGGCATCCCCGAGGAGGAACCCCAAATTGGCTTTTTCCCTATTCCCTTCGGAGAAATTCAAGGCCATTGAAAAGGCATCTGCCGCCTGGACATAAGAGGTAAGACGCAAATAGGTATTCCCCAGTTTCTTGTATGCGTCCGTCATCGTATCATAATTTTTACCAGGCGCGGCTGCCAGATCCTTTACGGCCTGGGCAAGAAGTTTTGAGGCCGTTGTCAAATCATTTTGTTGTTCATAAATATTGGACTTTCGAATCAGAATCTTTCCCTTTTCCAAACTATTGCCTGACACCAAATAGGCTTGTTTAAATTTCCCCGCCGATTTTGCAAATAATTTCTTCTCCAAATAGATTTCCCCCATGCGGGTCAAGGCCTCGACCCTGTATTTGTTTTTCGGGAAGCGTTTTGAGAAAGCGGCAAATAATTTCAATGCATCCTCATCCCTTCCGGACTCATCCATGGCGAGCCCCAAGCCAAATAATAATTCAGGAGATCTACGAGATCTTTTATACTGTTTATAGGCATTAATCAAATGATTAAATGCCTGTTCATACAAGTTTGCCTTCAAATAAGCCACACCGACATGAAAGGAAATCTCACGACTTCCCATCTTGTCTATCTTGGTATGCTCCAACTCATAGCGATTCAAAATAGAGGTATACTCATCTGCTTTTAACTGCTGTTTAAACAAGGCCTCATATGCCTGTTGCATTAATTTAACTGCTTCATACCGCAGCCCTCTGGGATGGGTTGACAAAAGGTCCTCAATTTCCGTAATACATTTATTGTATTCTTTGTTCTTCTGATAAATTTCAGCAAGCCGCATCATGGCAATCCTTGCATAGGTATTGTCCGGAAACCTTGCCTTGATCATTTCATAAATTTCAATTTTTTCCGGATCAGTTTTCAGATACCTTGCAATACCAATGGATGCATTCACATACCCTTGTGAATCCGGGAACATTTCACGAACAAGTTCATAAATTTTAATTGCTTTTCCCGAATTATCTTCAATCCCATAGGCATCCCCCACATTGCTCAACACAACGTCTCTATCAGGAATCCCAGGGAACAGATTTAACACCCGCATAAAATGCTGCCTTGCCTGGGTATTCAACCCCAGTTCAAAATTGGCATTGGCCATGTTCAACAACAGATCCGGTGATTCATACACCTTTTTATCATTTAAGTTAACCACGTAGTTAAACACGGACAGGGCATCAAAGTATTGTCGTTTTTTGAAAAGTGCTTTCCCATACCCCACACCAGCGTCGGCGATATATGTATTTTCAATGGGAGACTCAAATACCTGTTTGTAATACCCCATGGCAACCCCATGATACCCTTTTCCAGTATAAATATCCGCCAGATAATAGAGAACCTCTGGCATCCCTGAATAGTCAGGATATCCCTGCCTTACAATATTCAAATACCCTTCTGCCGCCGCATTATTTTTCAATGCCAGATTGATCATGGCAATACTCGTATAAGCGTAAGGGACCTGGGAAGAACGCGGAAAGGAAACCAGGACGTCTTGAAACAATTTTTCTGCCGCAAGCAGGCCTATATAATCTTCTTTGGCAACACTTTTAGCGTAAGAATAGGCCCGCAGATACTGAACCTGTTCAAGACAGGAAGAATTTCCCATGGACAAAGATTGATCCAGCAGATCAAATGCTTTCCCATGGGATTGTTTTTTAATCAGGAAAATAGCCTTTTCAATCTGATTGGATTCACATCCTATCCCCTCAATAACCAGACAAAGGTCGCTGATATTACCTTTATACTCACCTTTTACTCTGGGGGGGGGAGTATACACCGGAGGGGATAAGTCGTCGTTCTTTTTTTCCCGGGACAAAACAACCCCCTTAGTTTCGGGCTTGGGGTTTGACAAGACCTGGGATTCAGGCCGGGCCTTGGGAACGGGGCCTATCTCACTATCCTCTTTTTTGGCTTCTTTTTTGGCTTCTTTTTTTGTTTCTTTGACGAGCTTGCCTGGGTTGGCCTTTGGGGCCACTTTTACCACAGACTTGGATACCGTGCTTGCCGATGTCTTATCAAAACTCAAAGAAAAACGGGTCTCAGATTTGTTAAAACCGGAACGAATGCGCCCAAATGGTAACTTCCCGGTGACCACCACGGCAACGACGTCTCCGTCAAGGGTTTGGATACTGATGTGCTCAATGGCGGGATTCTTCCTGCCCAATACCTTGAGGCCCGGGGAAAGGACGACATCTTTCAATGCCACCAACACTTCTCTTTCCTCAATTTGGATGACCTTGACAGGCACTTTTCCGGTAACAAAAAACTGAACAGACAACGGATTACTCTGAATCGTAATCTTTTGAATTACATTTTTTTTTGCCGCAACAGCTCCGGGCAGGAATACCAGGATCAGGATAAACAGGCCTAAAGCGAACAAAGCCGGTTTCTTCAACAGTCTCAAATATTTGGTGCTTAATTCTCTCATAATCTCTCTTAGCCCTATGGATTTATATGATTCAGAGAATTAACTATGCAAGTGATATGCCACAACTTAAAACAGAATAGAACAACCGACCAGAAGCCCCATTCAATAATTAACAGCATTACGGGAATGCTCAAAGTTAAAATTATTCGTCAAAAAATTGGCATTTCCATTTCAGGTTTGATCTTCATTTTTTTCAATTTCTCAACCAGGGTAGTACGGTTCATCTTTAACATCTGTGCAGCCTTGGCCTTCACCCATCCACTTTCATTCAGGGCATGGGCAATCAGACTTCGCTCATAATTTTCAACCGCTTCGTTAAAAGAGATACCATCATTAAACACACAAGAAACGGAAGGAGAGGAATGCTTGGAAGAAACCTGGGTCATACACCCAGGCAAGTCCAGGGGCTGAACGTCGATCTCCTCCACAAGAACAGATATCCTTTCAACCATATTTTCAAGTTCCCTGATATTACCGGGCCACTCATAATTTAACAAAATCTTTTTTGCCGGATCTGTAAACCGCTTTATCTCATAACCTGACAACCGCTGAAATAGATTATTCTGAAAATGTTCCGCCAGGGGAAGAATATCATCCCTGCGCTCTCTTAGGGGCAGGATATGGATGGGAATGACATTTAGCCGGTAATACAGATCTTCTCGGAACTCTCCTTTTTCAATGGCAACGGCAAGATCTTTATTGGTCGCTGAAATCACCCGGATATCCACTGAAATAGTCTGGGTTCCGCCCACCCGTTCAAATTCCCGTTCCTGTAAGGCGCGCAATAATTTAACCTGCAAATCCGGGCTCATGTCTCCTATTTCATCCAAAAAAATAGTGCCTTGGTCTGCGATTTCAAATCGGCCTACCCTGGAACGATGGGCACCGGTAAAGGCCCCTTTTTCATGTCCAAACAATTCACTTTCTAAAAGTTCACTGGGAATGGCACCGCAATTGATAATCACCATGGGACCGTTCCCCCGGGGACTATTTTTATGAATGGCCCTTGCGATAAGCTCTTTACCGGTTCCGCTTTCTCCGGTAATCAGGACAGAAGAATCTGAGTTTGCAACCTTTCGGGCCGTATCAAGCACTTTGAACAATCCCTTGCTAACCCCTGCAATACCGCATCGGTCAAACCCCATATTACCAGTTCCCCCATCCTTTTTGATAGAATTGCTGGGTGCTGTTCCTGCCATGGGAACCAGGCTCATCTCAAAATCTTCTCAAGCTTGTCGGAAATGGCCTCTGCTGTAAACGGCTTGACCACATAGTTGGACACCCCTGCCTGAACCGCCTCAATAACATTTTGTTTCTGGGCCTCTGCCGTTACCATTAAAAAAGGTTTTCCGGCATACCGGGAATCTGCACGCACCTTTTTTAAAAGCTCAAGGCCTGTCATTTTGGGCATATTCCAATCGGAGATAATCAAGTCAATTGACTGATTTTCCAAAACATCCCAGGCACTTGTACCATCATCAGCTTCCACAAGATTTTTAAAACCTAGTTGTTTTAAAATATTCTTAAGAATACGGCGCATGGTAGCAAAATCGTCAACAATCAAAACCTTGATGGATGTGTCCATTGCCACATTTTCCTCCTTATATGGATTAAAACTGCTTTTCTATCTTTCAAAACATACTTCAATCGTAAAATCTCCACCATCGGTATTAAACGGAATTGCTATTTTGGGTCCGTCTGAGTAATGCCGGATACTATGGTTTTTCCCGGTCACGACAGAAGGAATGGCTGCTTTAAAAACCTTACCAATTTGCTCCAATTCCCGTCTGGCCTGACCGGAAATCATATTGGTTAATTCTCCCACGGCATCGGTAATGTCATCATCCAACCGCTCCATTGTTTCACCAAACATGTTGGAAACAATGGTCAAGATACAGTGTTCTTCAAAGCTGACTGAAATAGTCCCATTCGCAATCCCTGTCAACCCGAGAATCCCGGTGACATCCCCCACAGCAACATTGTCTTTTTTTACATAAGGTTTCCCAGGCACCACCTTGATAAAAGCCATGGTTTCCAGCACATTTAAGGTTGCGTTGATAAACGGATTAATTAACGCTACATCCATTTCGTTTATCCCCCAACACCGCTATAGTCACTCCGAAACATCCGCACGATTGTAATACACAATGTTTTTCAGATGCGAATAAGTATCCACATCCATGGAGTTAAACACTATACCGATCCCAGTGTCGGTCTCTCTGACAATTGCCCCTTCTATGGATAATTCGATTTTTTCCATACCACCTGTCAAATATATTTTCACGGAACAAAGCGTTCCCATGGCAAATCTCTGGTCAGTAGTGACAAAAAGCCCTTTCTGGCTTAAATCCTTTGAGTTGCCCTCCAACCTCACTTGATCCTGGGTTTTGAAATCAATTTGAATTTCAGTAGCAAACCCTACTCTGGAATATTTACGCCTGTCATCATCATTAAAAACAGCCATGGCAGATTCACTCCGTTATTATCTTGTCTAGGGTTACTTTCACGTCAAATTAGCACATTTTAATTTCATGCTCAAGCCATTAAAAATCATCGGGTAATTCCTGATCTGCAATTCTCAAAAAGGCGTCAACCACCTCGGGATCAAACTGGGTACCTGAATTTTCTTTCAGGATGTCAAGCACAATGCTTTTTTCCAATCTTTTCCGGTATGACCTGTCCGAGGCCATGGCATCATAACAATCTGCCACCGATAAAATCCTGGAAAGCTTTGGGATCTGATCTCCTTTTAACCCATCGGGATATCCTTTCCCATCGTGGCGTTCATGGTGGTGCCGGATAATTTTCATCTCCCGGTCCCATAATCCCATTTTACTGATAATTTCCGCACCGATGACCGGATGTTCCTTAATTTTCTCATACTCATCATCGGTGAGCCGTCCAGGCTTCAGTAGGATATCATCCCGGATACCGATTTTTCCAATATCATGGAG